>NZ_AP023366.1:2550000-2752500 GCF_015097055.1 Effusibacillus dendaii | reverse complement strand
AATTTCACCCCTACCCCCAGCTCATCCCCGCACTTTTCAACGTGCGTGGGTTCGGACCTCCAGTAAGTGTTACCTCACCTTCATCCTGTCCAGGGGTAGATCACTCGGTTTCGGGTCTGCGACTCCAAACTTTCGCCCTCTTCAGACGCGCTTTCGCTGCGGCTCCGCATTCTCTGCTTAACCTCGCCTGCAATCGCAACTCGCCGGTTCATTCTACAAAAGGCACGCCGTCAGACTTTAACGTCCTCCGACTGATTGTAGGCACACGGTTTCAGGTTCTTTTTCACTCCCCTCCCGGGGTGCTTTTCACCTTTCCCTCACGGTACTGGTTCACTATCGGTCGCCAGGTTGTATTTAGCCTTAGGAGGTGGTCCTCCCGGATTCCCACGGGATTCCTCGTGTCCCGCGGTACTTGGGGTCCGTCTCGGAGATGGATCTGTTTCAGATACGGGACTCTCACCCTCTGCGGTGGGCTTTTCCAAACCGCTTCTCCTACACATCCATTTTGTAACTCCTCATGAGACGCCCCGCAACCCCAACCTGCAAGCAGGTTGGTTTGGGCTTCTCCGCGTTCGCTCGCCGCTACTGACGGAATCACTGTTGTTTTCTTTTCCTCAGGGTACTTAGATGTTTCAGTTCCCCTGGTCTGCCTCCTCGCTGCCTATGGATTCAGCAGCGGGTACTGGACCATTACGTCCAGTGGGTTCCCCCATTCGGATATCCCCGGATCTCAGCCTGCGTACGGCTCCCCGAGGCGTTTCGGCGTTCGCTCCGTCCTTCTTCGGCACCTGGCGCCTAGGCATCCTCCGTGTGCCCTTTGTAGCTTAATCATCTACATCGGTTTTACTCGGTATCTTCCCAGCTAATTGTGAATTGTATACTCGCTCCCCAATCTCTTTGGGTCCCCGCCAAAGTATTCGGTGTTGCTCCAACGCTTCACTTCACTTTGGCCGGTAGATGAGTTACCTCGCAATTTTTCGTTTCTCATATTCGCTATCCAGTTTTCAAAGAACAAAATTCAACGGAAGATGTTGATATCACGGTGGCATGTGCGACCGCAACCCTCAAATCTTTCCACCTGAAGAAACTCTTCCTTCTCTCGAAGGCTGTCGTTCCTTCAAAACCAAATCGTGTAGAGAAGCCTGTGTGTTCGTGCTTGTGCTCTTTCGAGCTCCTTAGAAAGGAGGTGATCCAGCCGCACCTTCCGATACGGCTACCTTGTTACGACTTCACCCCAATCATCGATCCCACCTTCGGCGGCTGGCTCCCTTTCAGGTTCCCTCACCGACTTCGGGTGTTACCAACTCTCGTGGTGTGACGGGCGGTGTGTACAAGGCCCGGGAACGTATTCACCGCGGCATGCTGATCCGCGATTACTAGCAATTCCGGCTTCATGCAGGCGAGTTGCAGCCTGCAATCCGAACTACGAACGGTTTTCAGGGTTTCGCTCCAGATCACTCCTTCGCTTCCCGTTGTTCCGCCCATTGTAGCACGTGTGTAGCCCAGGACATAAGGGGCATGATGATTTGACGTCATCCCCGCCTTCCTCCGGTTTGTCACCGGCAGTCACCTGTGAGTGCCCAACTCAATGCTGGCAACACAGATCAAGGGTTGCGCTCGTTGCGGGACTTAACCCAACATCTCACGACACGAGCTGACGACAACCATGCACCACCTGTCTCCGCTGCCCCGAAGGGAAGGTCTATCTCTAAACCGGTCAGCGGGATGTCAAGCCCTGGTAAGGTTCTTCGCGTTGCTTCGAATTAAACCACATGCTCCACTGCTTGTGCGGGCCCCCGTCAATTCCTTTGAGTTTCAGTCTTGCGACCGTACTCCCCAGGCGGAGTGCTTACTGTGTTGACTTCGGCACTGATGGGTGGACCCCACCAACACCTAGCACTCATCGTTTACGGCGTGGACTACCAGGGTATCTAATCCTGTTTGCTCCCCACGCTTTCGCGCCTCAGCGTCAGTTATCGGCCAGCAAGGCGCCTTCGCCACTGGTGTTCCTCCACATCTCTACGCATTTCACCGCTACACGTGGAATTCCCCTTGCCTCTCCGATCCTCAAGCCATCCAGTATCCAGGGCCATCCCGGGGTTGAGCCCCGGGCTTTCACCCCAGACTTAAATGGCCGCCTGCGCGCGCTTTACGCCCAGTAATTCCGGACAACGCTTGCCACCTACGTATTACCGCGGCTGCTGGCACGTAGTTAGCCGTGGCTTCCTCCTTGGGTACCGTCACGCCATGAGCATTCCCTCTCTCAGCCATTCGTCCCCAAAGACAGAGTTTTACAACCCGAAGGCCTTCTTCACTCACGCGGCGTTGCTCCATCAGGCTTGCGCCCATTGTGGAAGATTCCCTACTGCTGCCTCCCGTAGGAGTCTGGGCCGTGTCTCAGTCCCAGTGTGGCCGTTCACCCTCTCAGGTCGGCTACGCATCGTCGCCTTGGTGAGCCGTTACCCCACCAACTAGCTAATGCGCCGCGGGCCCATCTGTCAGTGATGCCGTAGCACCTTTTACAACCCTTAGATGCCTAAAGGCTGATTATCCGGTATTAGCACCCGTTTCCAGGCGTTATCCCAGTCTGTCAGGCAGGTTACCCACGTGTTACTCACCCGTCCGCCGCTGGCTTCCAGAGAGCAAGCTCTCTTTCCGCCCGCGCGACTTGCATGTATTAGGCACGCCGCCAGCGTTCGTCCTGAGCCAGGATCAAACTCTTATATCATGGATGATATACTCCGCGTTGCCAACAGGACGTTGGCGCTCTTAGCGGAGCCACCTCTGTGAATGGATCCCGTTCCATAGGAATCGGGATTTCCTTAAGAATCAATCTGGCTCCCTACACGATTCAGTTTTCAAAGAACGACTTAGATCACGGATGATCTATCCCGCGTGTTGACATGGATGTCAACGTTCTTAGCGGGGTTTCCTTATCTAATTGTGCTTAGCGTTGCTTGTGCCCCTCGGGTGCTTGTGCCCTTTGGGTACAAAGAACGACTCAGTCTTAACATTCACGAGCACCTTGAGCGCCGCGACAAATGCTATCTTACCATATCCGAACACACACTGCAACTGGTAAATTCAGTCACCAAACGGATTTTTTAGAGTTGCGATTCATTCGCTTCGTTTCGCAACAACAGATGTTATCTTATCACGCACCTGAACAGAACTCAATGATAGATACCAAACAAAACGATACAAAAGAATCCGTTTATTTTCTTTGTATGTTTATAATCACACATTTCCTTTTACTTCTTCTAGTTTTGAGGCCCAAATTCGCCTCTAAACGTTTGCTATCCTTATAATAGTACGCTTCATCCATATATAATCTCAAAAATTCTCCGTACGCAGTCTACAATTGTGTGGATGCCCACATTGCGTTTTTAGGAAAAATACGGTAGGCTAATACATAGAAAAATTCAAAACAAATATCTATTTGTGGGAGGGAATTACGCAATGGCACATCAATTACCACCGCTTCCGTATGACAAAGCGGCTCTCGAACCGCACATCGATGCTATGACGATGGAAATCCACCACGACAGGCACCACGCTACATATGTAAATAATCTGAACGCCGCTTTAGAGGGCAATGCGGACCTGCAGAACAAGAGCTTAGAAGATCTTCTTCGCAACATCAACACCGTACCTGAAAACATCCGTACCGCTGTGCGCAACAATGGCGGCGGTCATCACAATCACTCCTTGTTCTGGGAAATTCTAAGCCCGAACGGCGGCGGTCAACCGACAGGTCCTGTGGCTGACGCAATCAACAGCAAGTTCGGCGGATATGACAAATTTAAAGAAGAATTCGCTAAAGCAGCAGCCGGTCGTTTTGGCAGTGGTTGGGCATGGCTCGTAGTTGATCAAAACAAAGAACTGCAACTTTACAGCACCGCAAATCAAGACAGCCCGTTGATGGACGGTCATACTCCGATCCTCGGACTGGATGTTTGGGAACACGCATACTACCTCAAATACCAAAACAAGCGCCCGGATTACATTGCGGCATTCTGGAATGTAATTAACTGGGATGAAGTGAACAAACGTTACCAAGCAGCTCGCGGCTAATTAGCACGAACACTTTTCCACATACAAAAAGCCCATTTTCTCCTGATCGGAAAAAATGGGCTTTTACCTTTAAGAAACACAATACACTTCCTAGTCTCCCGTTTTATTCCCTACCTGTTGACGCAAATACGCATCAATAAAAGTGTCAATGGCTCCATCTACTACAGCGTGGACATTCCCTACCTCTTCCCCTGTTCGGTGGTCTTTAACCAACGAATACGGGTGAAAAACATAAGACCGAATTTGACTGCCCCACGCAATATCCCGTTGCTCTCCCCGGATATCAGCCAGCTCTTTTTCACGTTCTTCCAATTGCCGTTCATACAATTTAGCCGCCAAAATCTTCATGGCAGCAGCCCGGTTTTTAATCTGTGACCGTTCACTTTGACAGGTTACTACAATGCCTGTTGGAATGTGGGTGATACGAACAGCCGAGTCAGTGGTATTGACATGCTGCCCCCCTGCCCCGGAAGAACGATAGGTATCAATCTTCAAATCTGTTTCGCGGATTTCCAGATCCACATTTTCATCCATTTCCGGCATCACATCAACTGAAGCAAATGATGTATGCCGTCTACCCGATGCATCAAACGGCGAAATGCGAACCAGCCGGTGCACGCCCCGTTCCGCTTTCAGGTATCCATAAGCGTTATATCCTTTAATTAATAACGTAACACTCTTGATTCCTGCTTCTTCACCCGGCAGGTAATCGAGAGTCTCCACCTTATACCCTTTATCTTCCGCCCACCGGGTATACATGCGAAGCAAAATAGACGCCCAATCCTGCGACTCCGTTCCGCCCGCACCAGGATGAACCTCCAGAATCGCATTGTTTTGATCATACGGTTCGCTCAACAACAATTGCAATTCAAAATCGGCCATCTCCGCCCCGAGTTTCTCAATTCCCTGCTCCACTTCATCGAGGAGACTTTCGTCCCCTTCCTCACGGGCCAGTTCCATTAAAACGTCCAAATCCTCTTGCTGGCGCGATAGCTTTTCCATCCGATCAACAAGCGATTTCATCGCATTGGATTCATTAATTACTTTTTGTGCCGCATCCTGGTCATCCCAAAAATTCGGCTGGGCCATCTGCTCCTCCAGAGCCGCTATCCGATCTTTTTTATCAGGCAGGTCAAAGAGACCTCCCAATATCAGCCAACCGCTTGGCCGTATTTTGCAACTCTTGCCGAAGTTCCCCCATTGTTTTGCTTGCCAAAATCCTTCACCTCTTACTGAATGTTTCCAAACGCTGACCCTTCAAATTTGGCGTTTTGTGGTTCTGCTTCAGGCGTTTTGTGGTTCTTGCTCATGAACCGAAATATTCGTCTTAAATATATAGAATACCACTTCTTCCCGGATGCTATGAATCATCTCGTCAAACATTCGGTATCCCTCAAACTTATATTCCACCAGGGGATCACGCTGACCGTAAGCACGCAGATGAATCCCTTGTCGGAGATGATCCATCGCGTCGATGTGGTCCATCCACTTTGCATCCACCGTCCGAAGCAGTACCATTTTTTGCAGCTCCCGCATGAAAACGCCCAATCGGTTAGTCCGGTCTTCGTATTCCTGCATGGCAAGATCTAACAAATACTCACGCAGTTCCTCTGGATCCGTTCGTCGGGACAACTCCTCCAGATTGGTTTTGCCATCGGACAGGATCTGACGCTCCATATACGCAAGCAGACCGTTCAAATCCCAATCCTCCGGAATCGTGTCCGCTGAACAATAGGTTTCCACCGCATATTGCACCAGATCCTCGACCATGCTTTTTACAGCATCGGACAGATCATCCCGTTCCAACAATTCGCGACGCTGTTTGTACATGACTTCCCGTTGCTGATTCATGACGTCGTCATATTTTAATACGTGCTTCCGAATATCAAAATTGTTTCCTTCCACCTTCTTTTGCGCACTTTCAATGGCGGAAGTAACCAAACGGGCTTCAATTGGCTGATCTTCTTCCAGACCCAACCGCTCCATCATGTTCATAATCCGTTCTGATCCGAACAAACGCATCAGATCATCTTCCAGCGACAGGAAAAATTGGGAAGAGCCCGGATCGCCCTGGCGCCCCGCCCGTCCCCTCAACTGGTTATCGATCCGTCTGCTTTCATGACGTTCTGTACCAATAATATGCAGTCCACCGAGTTCCGCCACACCATCTCCCAAAATGATGTCAGTCCCCCGCCCCGCCATATTGGTTGCAATCGTAACAGCCCCCCGTTGACCGGCAAGCGCAATAATTTGTGCTTCCCGTTCATGCTGCTTCGCATTCAACACTTCATGTTTGACGCCACGTTTTTTCAAAAGCTCAGACAGATATTCCGACTTTTCAATCGAAGTGGTACCCACCAAAATCGGTTGCCCTTTCGCATGGCGCTGGACAATCTCCTCAACCACCGCATTGAACTTGCCCCGCACATTTTTGTAAACTACATCCTGCAGGTCAATCCGTTGGTTGGGTTTGTTTGTCGGGATCACCACTACATCCATGCCATAAATGGAGCGGAATTCTTCTTCCTCCGTTTTGGCAGTACCGGTCATACCGGATAACTTTTCATACATCCGGAAGTAATTCTGCAAAGTAATGGTAGCCAGTGTTTTACTTTCGTTTTGAATCTTGACTTTTTCCTTTGCTTCTATGGCCTGATGCAGCCCCTCGCTGTAGCGGCGTCCATGCATGAGACGGCCTGTGAACTCGTCAACGATGATGATTTCATCACCCTGCACGACATAATCCTTATCCCGCTTCATCATATGATGGGCTTTCAAGGCCTGCGTGACATGATGATGGATCGCGGTGTTTTCAGGGTCAAACAGATTTTCAACATGGAAAAACCGTTCCGCCTTCTGTACACCCTGTTCCGTCAGAACCACAGAGCGAGCTTTTTCATCATGTGCAAAATCGGCCTCGCGTAAACTGGAGACAAAAATATTGGCACGCACATACAATTCATTCGATTCTTCCGCTTGACCGGAAATAATCAAAGGAGTTCGCGCTTCATCAATCAAAATCGAATCCACTTCGTCCACGATGGCATAGTAAAGCGGACGCTGCACCATCTGATCAAGCGACACCACCATATTGTCACGCAGATAATCAAATCCGAATTCATTGTTGGTTCCGTACGTGACGTCACAGGCGTACGCTTGTTTTTTTTTGCGCGGGTTCCATTCCGTTAATGTTCAGACCGACCTGCAAACCGAGAAAACGATGGACTTGTCCCATCTCCTCGGCGTCACGACGTGCCAGGTAATCGTTCACCGTAATGACGTGGACGCCTTTACCCGTCAATGCGTTCAGATAAGAAGGCAGTGTTGCGACAAGCGTCTTACCTTCCCCGGTACGCATTTCCGCGATACGTCCTTGATGGAGTACAATCCCCCCCAACAGCTGCACATCATAATGGCGTTTGCCAAGTACACGTTTCGCCGTCTCCCTTACAACAGCGTATGTTTCGGGCAGCAAATCATCAAGCGGTTCCCCATTGGCAAGCCGCTCCTTAAATTCAATCGTGCGGGCTGCCAACTGTTCGTTTGATAATCCTGCCACCGAGGGCTCCAAGTGGTTGATAATCTCCACCACTTTATACAATTTTTTAACTTCTCGTTCGTTTGTGTCTCCAACAATTTTCTTCAGGAGTCCGATCATAGTTTGGTTCCACTCCTCTCCTTCTCTAAATTCATCTATATTGAATGAACCGGATTTTTGAGCTTTTATACAACGTCTAGTATACCATCCTTTTCGTGTGTGTCCAAAAGAAAAAAAGGTGACAATGTCACCGAAATTTAACATGCCTACCTGGTTACCCGCTACCGAAACTTCCTGTCAGTCGCCCCGCTTGCTTCCTGATCCCCCCGCACGGCCCCTGCAATCACAGACACACTGAGTACCAGTCCCCATACATTAGATGTGAAATGTACCAAAATCACAAACAAGATCGCAAGAATCGTTTCGGTCAACCAGGAATGAATCGGATATACCTTTTTTAGGTTCCAATAGAGGATATGAGCCATTTTTACTGCTAAAAGAAAAACAACGACTTGGGCTGCACCGACAACGAACGACATTGTCGTTCACCTCCTGCTCCATCGTATGCAAGAGGGAATAGGTTAGTGCCTAATACAAAAAGACCAACCTTTCGGCTGGCCCTTGTCGCTTTATCTTTCTATTCAAAAGCTGGGTTCGATCAAACCGTAGTTGCCGTCTTCCCGTCTGTATACGACATTCACTTCATTCGATTCTGCATTCGAGAATACAAAGAAACTGTGGCCAAGCAAATCCATCTGCAGCACCGCCTCCTCTGCCGTCATTGGCTTAAAGGCAAATTTTTTGACGCGAACAATTCTGCCCGTTTCGTCGTCTTCTTCCACTGCCACAGCCGGCCCCGCACCATTTTCCTGAAACAGCGTTCGAATTCCCGCTTCCCGAAAACGGCGATTCAACTTTGTTTTGTGCTTCCGGATTTGACCTTCCAGCTTTTCAGCCACCAAATCTATGGAAGCGTACATGTCATCCGAACGTTCTTCCGCTCGCATGATGATGCCATTCAGTGGCATTGTCACCTCAACGATGTGCAAATCGCGAATCACCGATAAGGTTACCTGCACTTGTTTGGGAGGTGTGTCGAAGTACTTTTCCAAGCGTCCAATCTTCTTTTCCACATAGCTGCGCAACGCCTCTGTAACATCAAGATTTTCCCCACGCAATTGGATATTCATAGGGTACTCCTCCTTCCCTTGTTCTATTGTTATTCTCGATGCGCCCCATAAAAACCTTCCTGAAACAGAAATTTCACATCGAGAACATATACCTTTCACAATTTTCACAATCCGGTTTGTGCTCACATCTAGTTTTACCGAACCGAATCAAAAAAAGACCTCGGAATCAAATTAATTCCGAGATCCTCTCTGCCAAAAACCTAAAGCACCTTGCTTAAAAATTCGCGCGTGCGCTCGTGCTGCGGACTGCCAAACAGTTGCTCAGGCGCCGCATCCTCCAAAATCACACCCTGATCCATAAACAGCACACGATCACCCACTTCGCGGGCAAATCCCATCTCATGCGTGACCACCACCATCGTCATGCCTTCTTGCGCCAGAGACTTCATGACATCAAGAACTTCCCCCACCATTTCCGGGTCCAACGCCGAGGTAGGTTCATCAAACAGCATCACTTTCGGCTGCATAGCCAATGCTCGCGCAATCGCCACACGCTGTTGCTGACCGCCTGACAGTTGGTTCGGAAGCTGTTCCGCTTTATCGGACAAACCGACTTTTGCAAGCAGATCGCGCGCCCGTTTTTCAGCCTCCTGCTTCGATACCTTGCGGACCTTCAGCGGAGCCAGCATGATATTCTCAAGCACGGTCATATGCGGAAACAGATTGAACCGCTGGAACACCATCCCCAATTCTTCCCGCACTTTATTAATATTGGTACCCATATCATGAATGGCCTTCCCGTCCACTTCCACTTGACCGGATGTAATCTCTTCAAGACCGTTCAGGCACCGTAAAAATGTGCTTTTTCCTGAACCGGAAGGTCCAATCACACACACCACTTCACGCTCTTTAATCGTACAAGTTACACCTTTCAACACTTCATGTTTCCCAAAAGACTTGCGGAGATCCTTAACGCGAATCAACTCCGTACCTCCTTTCAAGCCACGCAACAAGCAAAGACAGTCCGAGTGTCATAACCAGATAGAAAGCAGAAATGGTCAGATAAGGTTCCCATACACGCGTGGTGGAACCGAACACCGTCCTTGCCGCATATGCCAATTCTCCCAAGCCAATCGCTGACACGAGCGACGAATCCTTCAACAGAGCGATCGCTTCATTCCCAAGCGGCGGGAGCATGCGGCGAAACGCTTGCGGAACAATAATATAACGCAGCGTCTTGGGGTAAGATAATCCCAAGGAACGAGCTGCTTCTGCTTGTCCTTTGTCAATCGACTGGATGCCTGCACGGAAAATTTCCGCAATATAGGCCCCGGAATTAAGCGTCAACGCCACAATGGCTGACAGAAAAACGTTCCAATCAGACAGTTTGATCGTCCGGGCCAGATCACCCGATATAATCCACCCATCCGTTTGGTTGATCAGCAGCGGCATCAAGCCGAAATGAACGATAAGAATCTGAACGAACAGCGGTGTGCCGCGAAAAAACGTTATATAAACAATCGCCGGCCAACGGAATAACAAAGTCACGATATACTTCCAAATTCCGTGCTTTACATAGGCCAAACGTCCGATTCCCGCAAACAGACCGATAATCGTACCCAATACGACAGCGATGACCGTCGCTTCAATGGTGGTTACGGCACCTTTTACAAATAACGGCCAATATTCACCAATAATCTCCCAACGAAAATGCATCCTACACACCCTTCGCTATGCAAAAAGTAAATCTCCCCATAAACACTCGAAATTACTATAGCATATCAAAGGGTAACTTACTAGAATTCATTAAATGGAAAAAGCACGACCGTTTGCTGTACAAACAGGCCGCGCTTCTCACGCATAAAACAACCCCTTATTCCTTGTTACCGAAATATCCTTACTGTTTCTTGCCAAATATCCTTACTGTTTCTTGCCGAAGTATTGCTCATAAATTTTGTCGTAAGTGCCGTCCGATTTGATCTTCTTCAAACCGTCGTTTACTTTGTTCAACACGTCTGTATTGCCTTTTTTAACGGCAATTCCGTAATATTCCTTCTCAAACGCAGGATCATCCACCATTTTGAACCCTTGTGCCGTGTTGTTCTTGACGTAGTTGATAACAACTCCGTTGTCAGCTACAACTGCTTCCACCCCGCCGTTTTGCAATTCTTTCAAAGCGAGCGGCGTACTTTCAAAACGCTTGATGTCCGGGCTGTCTTTGCCAAGCAGTTTGGTAACAACTTCATCACCAGTAGTTCCTGTTTGAACGCCTACTTTTTTCCCTTTCAGATCATCGAATTTGGCGATCTTCGAATCTTTGGAGACCGCAATCAATTGCTTTGCTTCAAAATAAGGGTCGGAGAAATCCATATCCTTTTTGCGGTCATCCGTAATCGTAATGGCAGAAATCAGCATATCGCGTTCACCGTTTTGCAATGCTGTAAAAATCCCTTCCCAAGGCGTATTGACAAACTTGACTTTGAATCCAGCCTTGTCTGCCACCGCTTTCAACAAATCAATATCAAAACCGACAATTTCCTTCTTTTCCGTTTCCGATTCAAACGGCGCGTAGGCAGCATCGGTACCTACCACGTATTCTTTCGCTTGCGGTGCCGAACCCCCACCGTTGTTCGGAGCGGGTGCCTGTCCCACATTTCCGCCACCACAGGCGGTAAGCGTTGTTCCCAACAGTAAAGATGCTACAGTCAGTGCAAATCCTCTTTTCATTTGCATCATTTTTCCCCTTTTCCAATAAAAAATGGTTTTCTTCTTTTGATCGTACATCAGAATACAAGATTAGAATACATGAATTAAAATACACTGCGAGGAATGAAATTGCAATTATAAGCGTCGAGGTCCCCTCTGGAAATATATTACATCCCAACTTGTCTGCTGATCATCCAGCCCACCATTTGCAAATCAGTTTCACTGTCAATGTCCCATGACCGTTCCTTTGGCATCAAACAGGCAACCGTTTCTCCGCTTAAAAAGGTTCGATTTTTCAACAACCACTCACAATTCGCCACATAAACGGCCCCATTAAGCACATATACACTGGGCAAATCCTGCCTTCTGGAAATGGCTGAACCCTTGTCCAAAATCGGCACAAGCCGTTCCTGCCTGTCCAATTCATACATCCAATAGGGACTTTTATCCGGACAGGTAACCGTCACGCAGGCATTTGCCTGTTTTTCCAAACACCGTTCTATGCAGCTATCAATATCATCCACCGTCCGCAATGGAGAAGTAGGCTGCAACAACACCACATAATCGTATTTTTCAGGAAGAGTCTCCATTGCGTGTAAAACAGGATCGATACCCGGTGTTGTATCTTGTGCGAGTTCTGATGGACGAACAAAAGGAACCTCACATCCCCATTGATTTGCCACGCGTATGATTTCGTTATCATCAGAGGAGAGAATGAGCCGATCTATATACTTTGACTTTTTAGCTTCCTCAATCGTCCAGGCAATGAGGGGTTTCCCACCCACATCTCTAATATTTTTGTGTGGTACCGCCTTCGAACCGCCGCGAGCAGGAATCATGGCTAAAACCGTTTTTCCTGCAATCATCCGAACACCTCCCAAAACTCCCCATTTGCCCGATCAAAATCATCCTTGCGGCCAATGTCCATCCAATATTCCCGAATCGGAAAAACAACCGTTTCACAGTTAAGCTCCATTAATTTTTCATACAGACTTGGCATATCAAAGTACTCGCCTTTGGGGATTAGTTCCAGCGCGGCAGAATCCAATACATAGATACCCGCATTGACAAAAAACTTGTGTATTGGTTTTTCATCTATTCCTATGAGTTTCAGTTTATCAACTTTAACAACGCCGTAAGGGACCTGAAAATCATATTCACGAACACACATGGTAGCCTGCGCATGGTGTTCAAGATGAAAATCAAGCAACTGTTGAAAATTCACTTTTGTAAGCAAGTCACCGTTCATTACCACGATTGGATTCGAAGGTTTTTCCGGCAGCAAGCCTAACGCTCCAGCCGTTCCCATCTGCTTGTCCTCACGGATATAGCGAATTTCAACACCCCACCGGGAACCGTCACCAAAATACTCCTCAATCATTTCAGCCTTATAATTCACTGACAAATAAAACTTCCGAAACCCATATTCAATAAAATTTTCCATAATCGTTTCAAGAATGGGTTTGCTTCCCACCCGCAGAAGTGGTTTGGGCGCCTCATCTGTCAAAGGTCGCAAGCGAGTTCCCAGTCCGCCTGCCATTAACACTACCCAATTGTCCCTGTAATTGGATTTTAACAAATTGTCCAGGATTTCAATTCCGACCACAACCCCTTGCTCGTTCACAATCGGAATCTGGTGAAGACGTTTTAATTTCATTATGGCAAGAACTGTTTCTTTGGCTTCCGTTGACCTGGCTGTTATAGGATTCGAGTTCATTACTACTCGAACTTCTTCATTTAATGAAATACCTTTCAGGATCCCGCGTCGAATGTCTCCATCCGTAACTGTACCCAATAAACGATTCTGTTCATCAGCTACCAAAGCAATTTTCATTGCTCCTGCGTCTATAATCTCTATTGCCTTTAAGATAGGTGTTGATGGGGAAATCAATATTTCTTTCCAACGGGTCATAGTTGAACCTCCTTTGCAGGTACACCGAAAACTGTGGCACCTTCAGGCACATCCTTTAGCACCAATGCTCCTGCACCTATTATGCTGTTTGCACCAATTCGAACCCCTTGAATTACGGTAGCCCCTGTACCTATATGTACTTCCGCTCCCACTTTTACGCCGCCAGAAAGCGTAACCCCTGGAGCCAGATGAACATGATCCCCAATTACACAATCATGATCAACAGAAGCTCTTGTATTAACGATTGTATTGTTTCCGATTGAGCTTCCAGTCTGAACAATAGCGCCAGCCATAATCTGTATACCTTCGGAAAGTTCAACTTCCCGTCCAATTACCGCAGCAGGATGAATTACGCTCGAAAAATGATACCCTTTTTCTTTTAATTGTTGAAACAGCCGTTTCCGTTGATTCGGTACTCCCACCGATCCCAATCCATTAACCAATTCGACTGCGCTTGGCAAATAATTTGTGACAGCATCATCGGTGCCGATACACGGGACCCCTAATAGTGCATTTGATAATTCGGGATTTGGAACCGTAAAACCTAATAAAGGCAGTTTTAGTTCCAATAATGTATCAATCAGTACTCTGGCGTGTCCGCCTCCACCCAGAACGATGATCGGAAATTTCATGTACTCACCTTTTCATCCGGCTCATAATTTTTCTCCGCTTTTTTCCCTAGCCACTCCCAATAAAGCATGGGCGAAATACCACCACCGGGACGCTTGACAGTGAGATTCTCTTCCGTAAATATTTCGCCTTTTTGAATGACTCGTGCAGCCACCAAGCTTTTCCTGGCAACAGATAAGTTTTTTAATTCGGACGGTGCCGGAGATTTAACAGGATTTCCTATCGCAGCCTCTACCTGCCGAATGGCTTGTATCATATTATATAGCTCATCAGGCTCCAAAGAAGCTTTGTGGTCTGGTCCGGGCAGAGTCTTGTCCAAAGTGAAGTGCTTCTCAATAACAACGGCGCCACGTGCTACTGCTGCCGCCGGAACTGCAATGCCTGGGGTATGATCAGAAAATCCAACAGGCAAACCAAAAGCGGCAGATAAGGTATCCATTACACTGAGATTTACATCTTCAAACGGAGTGGGGTACTCAGTTGTACAATGCAGCAAAACCACATTTTCTTGCAATGCGCGCTGCCCTTCTGTTGAACAATACGCTTGATTAAAAGCATTGATTGAAGGTATAGCGGATCCGTTTGTATAACCAAACGCCAACACAGCCAACGCTTGTTCCACATCCCCTAACGTCGACATTCCTGTTGATAAGATAATAGGTTTTCCTGACCTGGCTGCTTTTAGTAATAGTGGAGCGTTCGTGATTTCACCGGAAGATATTTTGAGTCGAGGCAGATTGAAGCTGTTTGCCAATAAATCCACGCTTTCCAAATCAAAGGGAGTTGATAGAAACTGAATCCCCTTTTCAAGGCAGTAGTCGATAAGAACACGATGCGCCGTTTCATCCAGCTCCAGCTTTTTGATCATTTCAAATTGGGACTCGAAGACGTCAGTGGTTTTTGTCTGATACTCCGCTTTAGGGGCATTTTGACCGACAAGTTTCTCTGCTTTAAAAGTTTGAAATTTTATAGCGTCCGCTCCGGCTTCACACGCAACATCGATCAATTGCTTGGCGATCTCGAGTGAACCGTTATGATTTACTCCTGCTTCAGCAATAATATAGACTCTTTCGGTTCGGAGCATCTTATCAGTTCACCTCAAAAAAATGTTTTCGTACCAAATCTTCTAGGTTCGGTAACTCCTTTAGTACGGATAAAATCCTTTCTGAACTGTTTCCATCTCCATATGGGTTGACCGCATTTGAACAATCTTTGACAAATCCTAATTGAATCGCTTCCATGATGTCACTCGCGATCGGTTTGCAATTTATTACGGAACTCGCTTGCAAACGCCCCTTTTGTCGATCCCCAATATTAATAGTAGGTTTTTTAAACGAAGGTACTTCATAAAGTCCGCTGGAGGAATTTCCCACCACGGCATCGACCTGTGCAACTGTACTGAGATATCGAAGCTGCCCAAGCGATGCATAGGATTTGGCATTGGCATGAGCCGCTACATACTCATCTATCATTTGAATAATAATTCTTCCGCCGTTATCTGAGTTGGGTTTCGTAAAAATAATCCCGACATCTTCACCCAGTTCTTCCAACGCATTCAAAAGTTCCCGAAACTGCTGCTGTGCAGGCTCAATATCTAGTGTCACGGGATGAAAAGTAATTAGCAAATTTCGAACTCTAAAATGAAAATTGAGCTGTTCTTCCAACTCTTGCCTACTCAGCAGTTTTAGACGTTTGATTTGATCGATTCCAGGACTCCCTACACTGTAAATATGGGAAGGGTTCTCTCCCATTTGTCGAACTCTTTTTGCTGCAGCTTCGTTTGTCACGAAATGTATATGAGACATTTTGGTTATACTGTGCCGTATAGATTCATCATAAGCACCTTCCGTTGTGTCTCCACCCGCAATATGGGCTATCGGTATTTTCGCTACCATTGCAGCTTGAGCCGCCGCCAGGATTTCATATCGATCGCCAAATAATACCAGAATATCGGGTTTCAATCTCGCGAAAGCCTCTGCGAATCCAATCACTCCAAGGCCAATTGACTTAGCGATACCGACTGACGTATCACTGGATAAAAGCATTTCTATTTTTTCATCAATAACAAAACCATCTTCTTCTATATCCCGATAAGTGAGCCCAAATTCCGGAGACAAATGCATGCCTGTAACGAGTAACTGAAGTACCAATTCATTATCTTTCTTGATCCCCTGCATAAGCCAATAAAGTAACCCGTATTCAGCTCGCGTACCGGTAACAACACAAATTTTACGTTTGGCCATAAGTCCCTCCCAGAAACACACTGCTGGGGATGTTAATCAAACGTGTCTCCAGACTTTCGGCGCTTGCTAAATCCATTGCCGGACAATCCTTAAACATAGGCAGTTTGTGCATTAAAGTCCATGCAGGCCGAGTCATTATCCCCTGGACATTCGAAATTTCCAAAAGAACATCTCTTTCGTGCACATGATCTTTATCCAGTAAGAGTGCATTAAGCCAGTAATTGCTGCGTGCAAACCCAGGTTCTTCAAACCATCTAACGCCGGAAATGTTTTGAAACACTTCCCTATAACGCAAAGCCAAAGCTCTCTTTTTTTCAAGAAAAGCGGGAAGTTGTTCCAATTGTGCACATCCCAAAGCAGCATTCAGATTGGGAAGGCGATAATTATATCCAATTTGATCATGATAAAATTCCCATTTATGTGGAACCTTTGCAGTTGTTGTTAAATGCTTCGCCAACTTCCCTAATGATTCATCGTTGGTCAAAATAGCCCCGCCGCCTCCGGTTGTTATCACTTTATTTCCGTTAAAGCTCAAAGCTGACATCCGACCCCAGTTTCCCGTATGCCGACCTTTGTAAAAAGAACCTAAAGACTCTGCCGCGTCTTCAACCAACTCAAGATGAAAACGTTGGCATACATCGAGAAGCGGTTCCAAATCCACCGGATGTCCAAAAGTATGCATAGGCACGACCGCTTTCATCCTTCGCCCCGTTATTCGATTAAAACAGCTTCCACCTCGGATTTCCGCAATGTCCGAAAGGTAATGGCCAAGTTTGCAAGGGTCCATTCCTAATGTTTTCTCTTCGCTGTCCACAAAATGGGGAATGGCGCCGCAGTAAACCACCGCATTTGCCGTAGCAATAAATGTTAGTGCGGGGATCAACACTTCATCCCCTTGTTCGACACCTGCCAATTTGAGGCAAACGTGCAGAGCGGCTGTTCCGTTTACGACTGCAACAGCCCGTTTGACTCCCGTAAACTCAGCCAACATCTCCTCAAACTTCTCAACATACTGTCCTATCGATGATACCCACCCCGAATCAAGACACTCTTTCACATAATTCCACTCGTTACCCGTAAAATACGGTTCATGTAAACCAACAAAATCCCGATCCGGCGGCAAACAACTTTTGATGGCCGCCACGACTTTTTGAACATCCAATTCAAACGGTGTACTCATATGTTGTAGAAATCGGCTTTGTAGCGGTTCAAATTATCGGGATTTGTGAACCACTTCACCGTTTCCTCCAACCCCCTTCTGAAACCGTCTCGACCCGCATAGACAGGTTCCCAACCAAGCAATAGCTTGGCTTTGGAATTATCGGCCCACAGTCGTTCAACTTCGCTTTTTTCCGGCCGCAAACGGATTTCTTCCGTTTCGATCTCGATTTGAACCCCCATCACTTCCGAAATCATTTGTACCGTCTCACCAATCGAGACCTCATAGTTGCTGCCGATATTGATAACCTCACCAATCGAACGGTCCGATTCAGCAACCGCGATAAATCCATTTACCGTGTCTTGTATATAGTTGAAATCACGGGTTGGATGCAGGGCACCCAATTTTAATTTCTTCCTCCCGCTTGCGATTTGCGTGATCACGGTAGGGATAATGGCCCGCGCAGACTGACGGGGCCCATACGTATTGAATGGACGAATGACTGCTACCGGTGTTTCAAATGACCTGTTGAACGACAAGGCAATTTGATCGGCACCGATTTTAGATGCAGAATAAGGAGACTGACCCTGCAGAGGATGATCTTCAGTTATTGGAACAAACTGTGCCGTCCCGTACACCTCACTGGTAGATGTATGGACTACTTTGTAGATCTCCAATTCGCGGGCAGCCTGCACAACATTTAACGTGCCTTTCACATTGGTGTCCACATACGTGTCCGGCGAATGATAGGAATATGGAATCGCAATCAGAGCTGCAAGATGAAAAACCACATCGCAGCCTTTCATTGCTTGTTTTACACCATGCGGATCCCGGATATCACCTGCAAACACATCCAGATTTCTTCGGATTTCCGGCTCAGAATGATCTAACCATCCCCAAGAGTTAAAAGAATTGTATTGTACAAAAGCCCGAACATCACACCCTTGCCTGATCAATTCCTCCGTAAGATGGGAGCCGATAAAACCATCGGAGCCAGTCACCAGTATTTTTTGGTTTTTCAGATTCACACTGCTTCCCCCTCTTGCAAAAGCCGATGTTTCCTATTCTTTCCGATCAAAAAATCTGGATTCCACGTTTTGATTCACATTGGCGTATTTGGAGGCGACTAGGCTGATTTGTTCCAGCTCCTGATTCATTTCATGAATTACGGCGAGCCGCTCCCGAAAATAAGAATCATGTTTCTTGATTTGGGAATAAAGACTCTTCATCTTGCCCTGCATGGATTCGGCACAATCAAGATATTCAGCAGATTGTTGCCATCCGTCTTCAAATGACGCCGATATTTCTTCCCATAACTTATCCAAACGCGCACAATCCTCAATTAATTTTCCGCGTTGATCCAAAAGATCTTTTACGCGTTCCCATTGAGCTGTTCCCAGAAAATTTTCGATTTGATCCGTTATTGCTTGCAATTCATCCAACCGCATTAGCTTTTCTTTTAATAGAGCGGTATCCATCATCATTCCACCATTTTCAGATTCAATAATTTTTCATTTTTTCAGTTGCTTGACAGCCTCATGAAAACCTTCACGCAACTCTTGCAGCAAGCTGATTACTTCCAGCAGGCATTCGACCGATTTCGAAACGTTTGCTTCAATCAGCTTGCGATCTATATATCCGTACAAACGGAGTAAATTTTCGGCAACTTCTCCACCGCGGTCACGGTCCAGCGTAATAATCAACTCATTGACAATATCCTGCGTCCTGCGAATTTTCTCATGAACCCGAGGAAAATTTTTCTGTTCGATTGCTGAAATCGCCTCTTTTGAAAAACGAAGCGCACCATCGAACAACATAATCAGCAAACGCTCCGGACTGGCTGTTTGTATGGACGTATTCATATAAACATTTTGGGGATTCATCATCTCGCACTCACTCCTCTGCAGCTGATGTATTTCTTAAGATGGTTGTCACCTGTTCTTCCGCATCCTGCATATATTTATGCATTGTGTCTGCTGCTTCCATTACGCCTTGGTAAAACAAACAGGAGTTTTTGGAGATCCGAATTGCTTCTTCCTGTTCCGTTTCACCTTCCGGTTGAATCGTATATTTGCCCCGGGTAACGTTGAGCAGGACTCGCTGCATGATTTGATCAATCATTTCGTCTTCATTCGCTTGTTGAATCCATTGATCGATTCTCTCCAGTCTTTGTAAAACTTCGTGAACAGGTAATCTGCTTGACTGTTCCGTCAGATAATAAGCAAGAAGAGACTCGGACCGTTTCAATCCGACCCATCCGGCACGTTTTATTCTGCGAAGCATTCTGCAAATCTGTTTGATCCCTTGCAAAAACTCATCGATTCCCTTTGGTTCATAGTTGGTAAGAATTGCATCAATAGTTGGCGCAATGGGTCTTTCTTCTTTGCAATAAGCAGCCAGCACATCCGACAGAGTAAGAAGTTTAGTGCCGTGGATCAGTGCTCCTCCTTCCGTAGCGTCAATGATTTCACGCTCGACTTTGATCGAGGCAATCCGGTTTTCAAACCATTGAAGATACATGCGCAAGGTCAAATCGGTTAACACCGGTTTTCCGTCAATTCCCTCCACGTACACCATGTTCCTGTCTGTTTCCTTCTTCCGAATTTCTTCAAAAATAGTCCCATCCGCATGCGATTTTCCATCCGGATAAGCGAGATCCTGGCCGATGAATATAATGGGATCCCCGCCGACGAGATAAGCGAATTCAAACGCTGTAGTTGCAACGGATCCCCCGGTGGATAAACCGGCTTTTTCGGGAAAAAATTTTTGAAAAAAAACAAGCAATTGATTCCCGCCTAATGAAACAATCGCACGGGAACCAAATTCGGAAATGATACGAGGATGTGTTGTAGGCATAAAAATGAGCGGAATATCAAGATTAGGAAGCCCTTCAAAATGTCGGTAATTCAATTCGGAACCGTCAATGGCCACTACAAAATCGGGCATAATATCATGTTTTATCATTGCCCGCAACGCGGTATCCACACAGATAATAAGCGCTTTTCCCTTCGCATCTTTCAGCAAATGGATATTTTTATTCAACGACGGTCCTGCGGAAACGATAATAGTTGGAACTTTTTCGAACTTGCCGATGAATTCCCTTACACTTGGACTTTTACTGATGGCGCCGGCATTTTGCAGGATGTTTTTGGGCCATTGTTCTGCAAAATAGAGCAACGTATTCTGTTCAATGCGAACAGAGGTGGAAAGCTCAATAAACCTCTTTCTCCAATGTTGTACGGCCTCCGGAAACAACCTGGCATACGGAGACCACTCTACCACCTCAACATCCAATACATATTGTTTAATAATATCGCCAATTTCTTCATCGATGTGGACCAGGTCATCTGCTACAAACAGATTTAATCTTGGATTTTGCAAAAGATCCGATATGTCGAACAAACTGATAAAGTGGGCAAAAATTTCATATGATGGTTCCACAACTGTAACGGAAATCTCCTCGGGCAAATCTTCCAAAATAGCGGTCAGAGGAAAGCCAAGCCCCAGTCCGTACAGAAATACGTGTTTTGTTCTTTTCCAATCTTTGTTTTCCTTTTGCTGTTGCCACCACCGTCTCGCTTCTTGCACCGGATCATATTGGCTGTGCAGAAATCCTGTACAAGATTCTCCGACAACTTTTAAAGTCGGAAAACCTTTTGACCCGGTGATCACGGTGACCGAGTTCCCCTGTCTTGATGCCCGCAAACGTTGTGCAACATCTGACAAATGCTGCTCGAGCAACTGAATGTTTTCTTCAAAACAATCAACAACTTTCATTCAGTTTGATCCTCCATTCCTGTACCACACCGTTTCCGGGCAATTCCCTTACTATGTCCTCAATCTTGCGATTCTTAGTGCCCACAATTCGGGATCCCTTTAGGCTCGTATTCCATACATCAACGTTTTTTTCATTTTCCAATCGTCTTTCAATCCAGCGCAGAAATAGTTTCCAGGAATGAGTCGTATAAACCTCCTCACCGTTTTCCCCTGCGACTCGAATCGATCTGCTTACGTCTGCATAACTGTTATCGTACATAGTCCCACGACTGTGCGTTGCACCTTCCGGTGAAAAAGCCAAATCCTGTCCGATTAAAATTAACGGATTCCCATTCCAGCGTAACGCGATATCCAGCATCAATGTGGAAACGGAGCCTCCGCTCTGGTATAAATTTTTTCCGTAACAGGCGGCCATCTCTTCCAATTCCGGGATCCCCTGTTGCCATGCAAACATTTTTTTCGGAAATCGTTCTAAAACTTCCGGGTGAACGGTGGGTAACGCGATCAGCTTCAGATTTGAACAGTCCGCAGGCAACTGTTTCATAAGAAGTTTGTCCGGGTCAGCCAATATGACAAAATCGGGTTGAACTCCCGCATCAAGCAAGACACGCAATGCCGTACCAACAACAAACAATAATGATTTTTCCCGCAATTGGCTCAGGTAGGGCAGCGCAAGTTCCAATGAAGGGCCCGCAGAAATTAATGTGCAAGGAATATTCTTTAATCGTCCGTCCCAGTAATCAGCGGAAGGCACGGATAAAACCAGATCCATATTTTGTTGCAACTGGGATACAAGTCTCGGGGCATTGCGTTGTATGGTTGCAGTACGCAGACGATAATGTTCCAGCACTTCAAGCAAACTGTCATGCTCGGGCGAGATTGCACGGAGCATTGGAGGAAAGATTGCGATTCTTCCGTCCCTCCCCAAGACGTGATCAATCTTTTGAACCAGCTGGATGGCCAGTTTCACCGGATTGGATTCCAGAATTACATGCAATGCAGGGTGTTGCAGCAGCGAATCCCAATCTCTCTGTTCCAAACTCTGTTTCATTATTGCAGTGTCTGTTTCAAATACCCAAAGTTCACCGGTTGGTCCAACACAGTCCAGCAGCGCGGCAATGTGATACCCCAATCCAACCCCAAATGTAAGAACGGAATCTCCCGTTGTGATGCCTTCTTGAACAGCCCACTTTCTGGCTTCCTGAACCGGATCGTATTGACTGTGCAAAAAAACCTTGCGGTTGTCATAAGTCTCAATCCGCCAAGTGAGTGCTCCCGACTTGCCATAAACCGGTTCTATTCTGGAAGCAATACTTCCTGAATCATTCTTGGAGCTGGTCAATTGTTTCAGCCACTCATGCCGTTCCGCAAACAGGGTACAATATTCGTCAATCTGTTTCCGCATTATGCAACATTTAGCAACTGATCTGTAATGGTTATCCATCTTTCAACAAACGGCGCCAGTTCATAGGCGGTAATATCGGCAATCCAGACGAAATCCCGCGACTCCATCGCTTCAGTCAAGTTGTTGTAGATATTGACCAATTCATGAATTGTATCGCTTTGATCAACAGTTGCACCGTACTTTGCTCCATAATGGGTAATCCCCTGCACATAAGCCGAGAACCATTCCAGACCCTCCACGATTTGCTGTAACACGATCATGGCTTCTCCTTCAAAACCCCTTTGAATCGAATCGCTGACACTGATTAAAGCTTCATATAACCTAGGCAGGTACTCTTGCGCATCTTGAATACTTTCCGAAATTAATTCCTGAATCGGCTTCGTATCAATTTCAATCTTTGATATGTCAGACCAAGAACCGTTATAATCTTGAATATTTCTCAAAGGTACTCCATCAATATTCAGCGCGGTTATTACTTTTTGTTCCTTTTCTATTTGCAGCAGAGATTGATGATAGGTCTCAACAAACGTACCGAGCGGATAGTACTTTTCCTGCCCGTCCACCACAAAGGTGATTTGGTCATTTTTCACAATATAGTACCCTCCTTTCGCCCCCTGCGCACCGCAATCTTGCGTTCCTCTATCAACCATTTCATTTGTTCCCTTACATAGGATGGGGTCAAATTTAACTGCTGGCTAATGACTTCGGAAGTAATCGGACATCCGTACGTCGGCTGCTGTTCAAGCAAAAAATGATAGATCTCTTGTAAGATAGGAGATCGAGTCAATTTCTTCATACCCGCTCCTTTCCGACACAAGTCGACAATTAAATTTTATAAAAAAGACCTGTTTCAACATACAGGTCTTTTGTACTAATTTCGGAATCTACTTGGCAGGGGCTGTCGCCTGTGTAAAGTAACTCAATTGCGATTGGTTTTGTGACAGCAATACTTCCAAACTGCTGAATTGTTTTTCCAAACTTTGTCTTCGCATGTCCAATCGCGTTTGGAATTCTGAGATTCGATTGTCATAATCCTTAATAATGCTGTCGATCGAATTCATAATTGCCGGCAACAGACCTTTGCTTGCGCTGATGCCTCCATAAAGTTGAGTGTTGCTGTTGGTGGCATTATCCAATTGATTGTATAATGTCGCGGCAACACCGGCAGCAGCTCCCGTGTCAGCCGGATCCAACCGGCCGTTTCCGTTTGTATCAGTAAAGAAAAGCTTCATGACTTCCTGCGGGTTAGCCTTTAAAGCATCGCTCAATTTTGTATCATCTACAGTTAACTTTCCAGATTTCCCACGATCTATTGAATCGTCGATTTGAATTCCAATCGAATATAAGGTTTTATATACGGAACTGCCAGAGTACATATTGGCAACATTATTACGTAAAGTGGTTTGCAGCGAAAGCAGGGTCGGATCGGCATTTAAAAGACCCTTTCTTGTTTCCGCATCGGTCGTAGGATTCTGAATTGTCTTTTCGGTCAGCCTTGTATTCAATAAATCGAGAACACTGTTGTATTGATTGACAAAATCGTGAACTGCCTTGACGGCTTTGTCAGTATCCTGAGCAACAGTCACCGTTGTTGTTCCCGCTTTCACGAGATTTAGAGACAACCCTGAAACAACATCTGTCAAATTCGTATTAGAGGATCTTGTCATCGTGATACCATTCACGGTTAAACTCGCATCGACACCTTTTGTAACATTTAATTGGTTATTACTAGCGTCAACCAGCCCTAAAGACTGGGCGATGCTGTTTGGCGTACCCGGACCGGGTCCAGGAATTGTAACTGTATGGGTACTTCCGGTGTCTGTGGCGTTTATAATCAATGTGGTATTAACCACCGTTGCCGATACTTTCATCGGTTTGCCCGACGTGTCCAGGGCCGAATTGATTTTCGAAGCAATATTGGTTAAGGAGTCGCTGGCTGTCACATTGATCACCTGCGACGTGACTCCATCTACATTCACTGAGAAACTCCCGTTTAAATTCAATGCTGCGGTTGCACTCGTTTGAGCTGCCGACCGCCAGTCAAATTTGGTTGCCAGGTTACCAACGGTGATGTTGTAAGTGCCGGCTACCGGCTGGCCGGATGATGCTACGGACGCTGTGACAATCGTCTGATCAGCGGAAGTGACCGCTTTTTGGTTCATAACAGCCGGATCCGTCAACGCCTGTACTTTTGACTGCAGCGCCAACAGGGCTGAATTCACCTCATTGTAAAGGCCTTTTTTCAGATCTTGAATATGTTGTCTTTGCTGCATTTGATAGAGCGGCTGAGCCTCGAGCTGCATTAATTGGTTAATTATGGTTTTGGTATCCATACCCGAGATCAAACCGCCGAGACCGCCCAATCCTGAAATCGACATTTTCCGTCACCTCCTAAACCTTCAAATCAATTATCATTCCTAAAGCTTCTTTCAGCTTTTCCGCAACCTGTAAAATACCATCCGGAGGCATTTGGTACAGCACCCGGTCCCCTTCTTTTTCCACCAGTTGAATCACATAAGTATTGTTTTTATACTCCAGCTGGTACCGGACTTTGCTCTGAAACGCTTCCAGCGCCGTGTTTATCTGTTCCATCGCTTGCCGAACTTGTTGTTCCTTCGATTTACGGTGCATTTCTTGCGTGAAAGAATCGGCTGGAGACCCGGCGGCATTATTACCAATCAAAGTCCCGGACGGCAAAGAAGCTTCAGGTGTCAATGTTTGAGACGCCATTTTCGTGCGCAAATCTACCGCATCAACACCGGGCACTTTCATAGGAATCCTCCTCTTGAAAAACAGGGCCAGCCGGCAAACGCCAGCCAGCCAAGTTTCAAGTGATTAAACAGATTAACGAAGCAACTGCAGAACAGTTTGCGGAGCCTGGTTCGCTTGCGCCAACATAGCTGTAGCTGCCTGGGTAAGTATCTGATTCTTGGTGAATCCGACCATCTCCTGTGCCATGTTCGCGTCACGAATACGCGATTCTGCGGCAGTCAGGTTTTCAGCGGAGGTGGTGAGGTTGTTGATAGTATGCTCCAGACGGTTTTGGTAAGCACCAAGCGCAGAACGCTGTTTGGAAACAGCCTTAATCCCATTGTCTGCAAAAGCGATCAATGCATTCGCTACTGATTTCTGTTTAGCCGCAGATCCGCCGGAAATACTGAGTCGAGCCGAAGTAATGGACAACGCTTGTGCATTCATTGTCTTGATTGCAACAGTCATGCGCTGGCCGGTGTTTGCGCCTACTTGGAATACCGCTCCGGTTAATTTACCATTTAACAGTGTTTTTCCGTTGAATTGAGTAGTGGTTGCAATCCGGTCAAGCTCTGCCTTTAACTGCTTCAATTCGTCCTGAATATTTGCTCGGTCTGCAGTGGTGTTCGTATCGTTGACAGCTTGTACCGCCAAAGTACGAATCCGTTGCAGAATGCTTTGCGATTCATTCAGCGCACCTTCGGCTGTCTGAATCATAGAAATGCCGTCTTGTGAATTGCGGACAGCTTGGTTCAAACCGTTGATTTGGCCGCGCATCTTTTCCGAAATGCCCAAGCCTGCAGCATCGTCACCTGCACGATTGATCCGGTAACCGGACGACAACTTTTCAAGAGACTTTTGAAGATTGGCTTGGTTGAAGTTCAGTCGATTTTGAGCAAATAAAGCGGACAGGTTGTTCTGAATAATCATCTTTTCATCCTCCTTGGATTGAGACCATGGCATCCGTGCCCTGGTTTTGAAAGCCCTCATTCTTTAGCCGGCTGTTGAGTGAGGCTTCCTTACATATAATTTATCGTACATACAGCAGCAATTATTTAGCAGCAAATCCTTTCAATTTTCCCGTATTTTTTTGTTTTTGCGGAAAAACATGCGATTATCTTTTGTTTTCAACTCAATTCTGCTCGTTATAATTTTTTAGTTCAGGGAGCTTCCCACGCAGCGTTTCCCATACCTGGTTTAATTTGTCAATATCTCTGGCCGATTGTACAGCATGCCGGTTTTCCGATTGAATTTCAAGATAAATCTCTTTCCGAAAAATCGATACATCGGAAGGTGCTTGAATCCCGATCCGAACCTGATCCCCTTTCACCTCCACAACCGTAACTTCGATCCCATCTCCAAGCATGATGCTTTCGCCCTGTTTTCGCGATAATATCAGCATTGCGTATTCCTCCTAACGAAATGCGGTTCCGGAGAACAGGGGATGTCTCACTCCGTACTCGGCATTGTTAAGCAGCACCTGCTTTCCCAGCCCTTTTTCTATATTGATTACCACAGGCGCCAGCAAATTCACTGTGATCCGTGCAACATCATCAGAGAGAACGGTGACAACCAGAATTCTCGCAGCTTTTTCATCTGTTATCCCAATGCTTTCAAGCTCTGCAATCGGCAATTCCACCCGATAGTGCGGAAAAAACGGCCTGGGATCGGTCAAAACCAATGTAATCGCTTCATTTTTCAAAGATTTCAATTCAAAAAAAGGGCCTTCCGGATCAGGCAAAAACAATTGAAAATCGTGTCCCGCCTCTATTCCTGGAAGACCTTCCGGAAACTTCACGATATATTTGTTTTCATTCATCGTTCTGCATTGCTCCCTTAAATAGGTTTACTGTAACCATCTGATTTAAGCTAACGGACTGTATCGACATAACCTCCGACCGCGTGCACTGAAATACTGGGCTCTTCCCTTACATACACCTTTAGCGCCCCGGCAGTTGCTGTAATTTTCGGTGTAAAATAATTCGCTTGAATTTGTACCCCGTTCTTTTGCCATTTAACGTCCAATACGGAAGGATTTACGCGAATCGGCACAGGATTAGCCGAGGGAGGATCCGTATCTTGAATAACACTTTGGTCAAATTGGTGTTGAAACGCCAAATCCGCAAAAGCGTCCTGTTTATTCGTAATATCCATCATTCGATCTCCGTCCTGGGCAATGCTTCCAATATTGTCCAATACCTGCAGGTGAGCCTGATCACCCGCATGAGTCATGAAATCAACGATGCCTCTTTGTCCGTAAGCCGTATTGGCCGGACGATAATCAATGATCAGAACCGCCGGTGTTCGCTGAATCTTTAAATCCGCCGGAATTTGCCTGATCTGCAAATCAGCCGGACGCTGATCAATTTGAAACGTGGAGGGAGTTGTTTCAAGTCCAACCTTCCCGGTTATTTGATGAATTTCCAGTCGAAAACTTGGCACTTTCATCTTATACACCCGCCTTAGCGGAGAAAGTCAACCAACGAGGGCTGCAAGATCCGGGATCCTACTGAGAGAGAAGCGCGTTGCACCGTTTCCGCCATTTTTAAGTCCGTAATCGTTTTTGGGATGTCTGTATCCATCGTATCTGACAGTACTTTTGTCACATTCAGCTGTTGATCTCTCAACCGATTATCCACCAAATCTACGCGATTCATCAGGACCCCTACTTCGGACCAGGCGGCGTGGACTGCTGACATCCGGATATCGACAAAACCGATTGCTTGGCTGATCGCCGTCGTATTATTGGTGTTTAAAGCATTCGAGAGGTTTTTTAAGAGCATAAACGCATTATCAGAAGCCCCCGCAGTGCCAAACACAGCTTGTCCGGTTATATTACCCGGCAAATACGTATTGTCGCTTATGGTGATCATAGTCCGATTCGTGTCTGAATTTTGTGTTTCCGCGTTCGCCAAATTTGAATAGGGAATCTGATCGGTTTTTTGACCATTAAACATATATTTGCCGTTAAATTGCGAATTGCCGAGATCCACCATTTCTTTGTAAATCTGGTCAACCTCTTTGGCCATTGCTTGTCTGGCATCCTGCGGGACCGTATCGCTTGCTCCCTGTACGGCAAGCTGACGAACGCGCTGCAACAGATCATTTACTTTTGAAATATACGTATCATAAGTTTCTAAATCACTTTTGAGCGATGACAAATTGCGCTGATATTGTTGAATGCGGGAAAGCCCTTCCTCATACCGCATCGCAAATCCGACTCCGACGGGATCGTCTTCCGGTTTATTCAGCTTTTTTCCTGTCTCAAGCATTCTTTGATAGATATCTAAGTTTTTATTGTTGATTTGCACATTTTTCACAAATTGGCTATTTAACATTGATTGTGTAACGCGCACTGTATGTCACCCTTTCTTAGCGTGTCAATCCCATGCCGTTGATGATACGATCCAGAATCGAATCGATTACGGTAACCATGCGGGCCGAAGCATTATACGCCTGCTGAAATTTGATCATGTTCGCCATTTCCTCGTCAATGGAGACCCCGCTGACCGATTGCCGCTGATTGTTGACCTGCTGTACCACCGTATCCTGATTTCCCTTATAGCGAGACGCTTCCTGCGCTTGCAAGCCCAGTTTTCCGACTAATGAGCGAAGATATTCTCCCGGTGTTCCCTGGGGTACAGTGGCGCCAGGAGTCGTAAATGCAACCGTCTGATTGGCTACTTGTCCGAGCAGCAAAGCATTCGTGCCGTTCCCGACATACACGTGAGTCCCCGACGCATCCGTATAAGATGAATCAGAGGCAGCTATATATTTCACATCACTCACGATTTGACTGTTTACCTGAATGTTGGCCGCAGTAAAGGTCGAGGCTCCAGCCGGTTTTGTGAAAAACGGTATTCCTGTCAAGGTTGGATCGTGCAGAGTGTAGCCCGCCTGGTGCAATCCATTGACACCTGCATACGTTGCAGTGGTGCCATCTGGTTTGGTAATAGTGAAAGAACCTTCAGCCAAACCTTCCACGAACGCATCCAATTGCCTTTTGTAAGAAGCAACATAGGTCGTGCGGGAATCGATCAGTCCCTTTATTTCTCCGCCGACTAAAGTGACAGCAGTAGTTCCCGCAGCTGCAGGACCGGTTACATTGATGCCATTCGCAACCGGATCGTACGCCACACTGGCAGTATTATTATTGATATCTAGGAGCGTAGTTCCCGGAGTACCGCCAGTTGTAATCGAGTACATACCGTTTGCGCTTTCGGTGACTTGCACATCCATAAATTTCGATAACTGATCCACCAAAAGGTCTCTACGGTCACGCAAATCGTTTGCTTTGTCCGTACCTGTCGTCTCTACCATATTAATTTGTTTATTCAATTGTTGGATTTGACCCAAGAACGAATTTACTTGATTAACTTCCGTGTTAATGTTGGAAATCAGATCGGTATCCAAGTTTGACAGTTGATTATTCATCAGGTTGAGAGTTCCAACCAATTCCAAGCCCCGTTGTTTCACAAGTTCCCGTGACGTGGGATTGTCTGGGGCAACGCTCAGATCATGCCAAGCATTAAAAAAGTTGGTAAGAACCGTAGCCAAACCGGTATCTGAGGGCGCATTCATAATAATTTGCAGTTTATCAAGCGTCTGGCTCTTAATGTTCCATTCAGAAAGCGAACTATTCTCCCGACGATACTGCGAATCAAGAAATCGGTCCCGGAGGCGTTGAATTTGAACTACATCGACACCTTGTCCCAACTGTCCAGCTTCCGTTCCTTTGGTTACAGCAGGATACTGCAATGGCTCAAACGTCGTCATATCAACCGCTTGACGACTGTACCCTTCGGTATTGGCGTTAGCTACGTTATGCGATACTGTATTGAGTGCTGTCTGCTGGGCAAACAACCCTCGTTTGGCTACTTCAAGCCCGTGAAACGTTGAGCGCATCGCGCACCTCCATCTGTATAGCTAAATCTTTCAATTCCTAAGACATCTTCGAAATATATATCAATAGTTTTCCTTCGTTTGAAAGAAATTCCTTCTACGCTTGCGTGTCAAAAAACCTTCTTTGCCCAGCCGCTTGACCCGTATCCCCTTTCCCCGTATAGAGACCCGCTCCAGGAACATCCGTGATCATCTCAATAGTACGCTGCACTAAATCGAGAGATTGCCGAATCAGCTGACCATTCAAATCGTTCACAGCCTGCAGATCCCCTACGACTTTCGCGAATCGACCGGTTAACAGCTTAAGCTTGGCAACCTGTTCGGGGTTTTCGATCAGGGCCGCCAGTTTTGTGGCAGTCAACTCTTCCAGCTGCAGGTTATACAGTTCGGCAATCTGTTGCCCCTGCCGCATCCGCTCTTCTTCCAACGCTTCGATTTTTCGCACAAAGGAGACTTCCACATTCAGGATCTCCTGTAACGTGTCGATGTCTCCTTTAATCAGCGTCTGTTTTTTTCGTTCCGCAACCTGCAAAAACGCTTCATGTTCATGCAGCAGTTCTTCCACAACAAGAATTAATTGTCCGATCGGATCCAAACTGCATCTCTCCTACTCACCCAACAGATAGCGGGCCATTTTGTCGGCAATTTTGTGTACATCTATCGTATACGTTCCACTTTGCACTGCCTGTTTGATCTGTTCGACCCTCTCCCGCTCCACGGCATTTGTTCTGTCACGTGACAGTTCCATCGCCTCGGAAGAAATCGAAAGTTCATCCGTTCGTCCATCACCCGCAACATATTTTTCTGTTTTTGAATAGGCGGTTGCTTTCTTGTAGGGTTGGACAGAGTTCACTCCGCCGTTCTCATTCACCTTCATATCGAGTCACCTCGCAAAAAACCGATACTCTGAGCTTCTACTCTTAGTATCGGCAAAAAAGAAAAATTGTTAAGTTGCTCTTTTTTGAATCTATTTTCTCTCAAATCTCTTCTTCAGGTAGAACTCTTCCCGACTTCTTGATGAAGCGCTTCCCGATTGCTCGGAATCTTGATGCATCACCCGATCAAACTGCTGTTTTAACTCATCCGAACAAGAGCGGCAAAAACGGCCGGATTGGATAGGCAGTCCGCAACGTTCGCAGGGAAAGGTCATGGCCGGGTACTTTTCCGCGATCAATCGTCCCTCGCGAATAAAACGAAAGATCTTCTCCAACGCGACTTCCGTTTCTTCGTGTACCTCTTGCGGAGACGCTCCCCGGTTGGCCCGTAAATATTGACCGACTTTCATGAAATCCTCATCGTCTTGTTTGACACATTCCGGGCATATATCTTTCATCGTCCGATTAAAAAGACGACCGCACTGCTTACAGTTAGTCAGAGCCATGAAGAGACCCCCCTGCAGCGAAACTTTAAACAGTTCCGTTATTATATAGATACTTCCCATTATAAGGCAAAACCGGGCAACCATCCAGACACAATTCGACAAACGGCGTTCCAGCAACGATTAAAAAGGTTTGCGTATTAGAAAAAACCTTTCTTTTATCTCGCTACGGTTATCACATATACCTCTGTTGCCCCGGCCAGCCGCAAAGCACGGGCGCACGCTTCTGAAGTGGAGCCAGTGGTATATATGTCATCTACCAACAATATTCTTTGTTCCTGTACCTGACTCTGATGAATAGAATGGCATACATAAGCGGATTGCAGCGCTTTCAGTCTTTCCTGCCGGTCACGGGTTACTTGTCCTTTTAAATGAGCAGTGCGTTGCAGAGCAGACAAAACGGGGATGTTTGAATAGGAAGATAAATGGAGGGCCAGCATCTCAGCTTGGTTGTATCCCCGTTCACGCAATCGATCAGGATGCACAGGAACCGGCACCAGCCAATCGATTTGGCGGTCGGCAAAATGACGATTCCATGCTTCGTTGATGCAATGACCCAAAACAGAGATCAATTCCTGTTCACGGGTAAACTTAAAACGGTGCAGCAGATCCCGGAGTACGCCTTCGTATTTTCCATAGGAGCGGGCCATCAGGAAGGAAGTTTCACGCATACATTCGGGACAACGTGAGAACAACGGCAACTGTTCCCCGCCTTGTCGTTCCATATGTCGACCGCATAGCATGCAATAAGGAGGATCGATTAGACGAAGCTCTGCATAACATCGGGAACACAATTGAATTTGTTCCTGCCAGTTATCCGCCCGGCCATAATCACTCTCCGTTCCCGTATGTATTTTCCCGAGGCAACAGACGCATACCTCTTCCGGCGGGTATAGCAGATCCAGCAGCCCTTCCCAGAAACCTGTCCACTTACGATGAATGTGAACCACATCCTATCCGAAGTAATAAACCAGCGCTAGGACGCCGGGACCCGCATGGGTTCCAATAACCGAACCCAGTTCGCTAAGTTCCGGATTGATATCAGGAAATTCACTTATGACACGCTCCTGAAACTGCTTTGCATCGGCAAGGTTGTCCGCGTAGACGACCGCCAGATGGACAGGGGCGCCCGCCGCCTTTTGCCAGTCTTCCCGGAACAGATCGACAATCCGGTCCAATGCCTTGCGCCGGGTCCGTACTTTATCAAATACATCCAGCTTGGCTTCTGAATTGATAAACAAAACCGGTTTCACCTGCAGAAGCGATCCCAGCAACGCGGCAGCCCCCGAAATACGGCCGCCCTTATGCACATGCTCCAGTGAATCGAGCACAAAATAGGCTTTGCTGTTCCACACGATATGATCCAATCGAGCCACAATCTCGTCCTTGCTTTTGCCTGCGTCCCTCATTTCAACTGCCTCTTTCACCATCGATTCCAATACATAACTGGTCAGTCGGGAATCAATGACCGTAATATCGCCTTCCACCATTCCAGCGGCCGTTTTTGCCGAATTATACGTACCGGATAACGCAGCCGAAAGGAATACTCCGATCACCGAATCATGCGTTTTCAACAGTTCTTCAAACGCCTGCACAAATTCGCCTACAGACGGCTGTGAAGTTTTGGGCAGCGATTTTAAGGTAGGCAGCAGATTCCAGAACTCGCGTGTCGACAAATCCTCGCCTTCCCGCCTCGATTCATCCCCGAAGTTCACGTATAAGGGAACTACCTTAATTTGGTGTTTTTCAATATATTCACTCGAAAGATAGGCCGTGCTATCCGTCACAATTGCGATATTCGACATCAAAGCGCCTCCTTTAAATCCGTCTGGTTTATTATAGCAAACCGCGCAGAACTGTGTATAAGTCTAACCAGGCTTCCGCCAAAACCTTCAGCTTGGCGAAAGCCTGGTTTTCTTTACTGCTTTCCGGTTTGTCGCTTAGGGATGATAAACGAGAAAACGCTCCCTTTCCCCAACTCACTTTTCACAGAAACAGTTCCTTGGTGCGCTTCCACAATATGCTTGACGATGGCCAGCCCCAGGCCGGTGCCTCCTGACCTGCGATCACGGGCTTTGTCGACCCGATAGAACCGTTCAAACAAACGCGGGAGATCTTCTTTCGGAATCCCAATTCCCGTATCCCGCACATGAATGGTTACCTGTTCGTCGGCCTCCTCCACCACCACTTCTATTTTGCCGCCTTCCGGCGTATACGCCATGGCGTTGCCCACCAGATTGATAATCACCTGTGAAATACGGTCCCGCGCCACTTCAGCAAAAACAGGCTGCGGCGCCAAACGCGTATCAATTTGCAAATGGAGCTGCTCCGCTTGATGAGTTAATTTTTCTACTGTACGGGACACCAGTTCATTCAAATCGCACATGGAAAATTGAAAGGTCAGATGACCCGATTCAATTTTCGACAGTTCGAGCAGATCATTCACCAGCCGATGAAGCCGTCCTGATTCTTCGTAAATGATGGAGAGAAACTGCCGACGCATGAGAGGATCATCTGCCGCTCCATCGAGCAGCGTCTCTGCAAAACCGCGAACAGCCGTAATCGGAGTTCGTAATTCATGCGATACATTTGCCACAAACTCGGTTCGCATTTGCTCTACTCGTCTCCATTTTGAAACGTCATGCAATACAATAACGGCGCCCACTGCCGTTTGATGAATCCCTTTGACGGCGGCGCCATAAATCTCAACGTTTGTTTCAGGCACCGTAGGAAGCACAATCTCTTTTCGACGGGATTCTCCTGTCAACAGCACCTCATCAATCAATGTAGACAGTCCATAGGAGCGGCCGACTTCCCAATGCCACTTCCCAAGCAGATTTTTATCCGTGTGCTGAAGCAGATTCTCCGTGGCCTTATTCACAACCAGAATCCGGCCCGTCCGATCAACTACCATAACCCCGGATTCCATACTGGCGATAATCGCTTCCAGCTTGCTTTTCTCCTGCGTCAAATCTTCAATTTGATTGGACAAAGTCTCCGCCATCAGATTTACCGATTGACCGAGCAATCCAAGTTCATCCTGGCTGCCGTAACGCACCCGTTCATGGAAAGCTCCACTTGCAATTCTTCGCGTGACACGGGTGATTGCCTCAATGGGACGGGCGATTCCTGAAGCGAAATACATTCCGACTACAGATGAAATAAGCGCCACCAGCAAGAGGAAAATTCCGATTGATTCCCATATCCCCCGCAGTTCCCTGTAAGTTTCGGATAGCGGCATACTCACTCGCACAACCCCTAACACGTTGTCACCACCGGTTACTGGTACTGCCACATTTATCACGTTTGTACCAATCTGCGGATCGGGTCGAATCTCCGTTCCTACCTGATGCTGAAGCGCGTCCTGGATTTCCTTTTGTTGCGTATTAATATCTGATGTACGGAATGTCGAGTCAAAAACCAATGCCCCTTTTTGATCAAATACGGAGATTCGTTTACCGGTAGCGTCTTTCACCACCGTTGCCACGTCTGAAATCATCATTAAAGTAGATTGGGGTGCCACCATATACGGCGCCACCCAATTTGACACGATTTTTGCTTCATCGATTAACGTTTTGCGTATGTTTTCCATATACACACGTTCCACAAACTGCAGCGTATAGATTCCGGCGACCACTAGCGTCAACACGATCAAAACCAGATACGTAAACGTGATTCTGCCGCGGATCCCTCTCACTTTACGCCTCCCCTTCGACCAATTTGTACCCGACCCCGCGGATCGTTTTGATATATCGGGGATTCTTTGGCTCTTTCTCTAACTTATCCCGCAAATGGGAAATATGAACATCTACGATTCGAGTGTCGCCGGCAAATTCATATCCCCAGACTTTGTCCAACAGTTGGTCCCTGGCCAACACACGCCCCCTATTTTTCATCAGATAATGAAGCAATTCAAACTCGCGGGGCGTAAGATCGACTTTCTCACCGCGAATGGTCACTTCATATTTGTTAATGTCAACGGAAATATCCCCGCACTGATATACACCCGCCGTGTCTGCAGCATCATCCCCGCTCCGTCGCAGTACCGCTTTGACGCGCGCAGCCAATTCTCTGGGTGAAAACGGTTTGGTTACATAATCGTCCGCGCCCATTTCCAATCCAAGAATACGGTCTACTTCATCATCTCTTGCGGTCAGCATGATGATCGGGGTGGATAGACCTTGCCTCCGCATCTGCTGACAGACCTCAACCCCATTCAGCCCTGGCAGCATCACATCCAGGATCACCAAATCCGGCCGTTCCGTTTTCACCATTTCAATCGCTGTCAGACCATTATCCGCTTCCAATATTTCATAGCCTGCTTGTACAAGATTATACTGAACCAGTTTTCGAATCGATTCCTCATCTTCCACAATCAAAATCCGGAACATCTTTCTTGCACCCCCGGCGCCGACAAGTTTTCCAACCTCCGGCTCAATTGCCTATCAAGTGTATTTTACATGAAAAGGTTTAAAACCAGATAGCATCCGCCTGCCAGTACAGCCGTAATCGGAATGGTAATAATCCATGCCAGCACGATCCTGCCGGCCACTCCCCATTTAACTGCGCGAAACCGTTTGGCTGCTCCGGTCCCCATCACCGAAGAAGACACAACGTGAGTCGTCGAAACCGGCAAAGTAAGTGCGGTGGCTGCTTGAATGACTAGTGACGACGTCAAATCAGCCGCAAACCCGTTAACTGGTTCCAATTTGATGATTTTGGACCCGATCGTTTTGATAATTCGCCAGCCACCGACAGAAGTCCCCAACCCCATAGCGAGTGCAGCTGAAATTTTTACCCAAAGCGGGACATCCAGTTCTGTTTGAAACCCGCCTGCCACTAATGCAAACACCATAATCCCCATCGATTTTTGAGCGTCATTGGAACCATGCGAAAACGCCTGCATACCAGCGGAAATGATTTGGAAAACGCGAAACCATTTATTAGTCCAATGGGGCGAAGCATTTCGAACCAGTAACTTTAAAATTGTCATTATGATATAACCAGTAACAAATGCAAGTATAGGCGAAAGAATTAAAGCCTCCAGAATGGTGGAAAACCCTGTCCAGTTCACCCCGTGCAAACCGGCTCCTGTCACTACCGCACCTGTCAGAGCCCCGATCAAAGCGTGAGAAGAAGAGGAAGGAATTCCGAAATACCAAGTAATCAGATTCCAGGCAATCGCGGCCAGCAATGCCGCGATTACAATCAGAATTCCGTTCGGAATATGAGCTGGATCCGCGATCTTACCTCCGATCGATTTGGCCACACCCGTAAACACCAAGGCACCTGCAAAATTCAGAACAGCGGCATAGATCACAGCAGTTCTTGGTGGAAGCGCTTTTGTCGAGACGGAAGTGGCAATCGCATTGGCCGTATCGTGAAAACCATTGCTGAAATCAAACACAAGAGCAAGCAGTACAACGATAAAGATCAATGTCATGACAATCCTCCTTACGCGTTTGTCATGACAATCGATTCAAGAATGTCCGCTACGTCTTCGTAACTGTCCGAAATACCTTCTAACAATTCGTACAGCTCTTTGTATTTAATAATATCCACAGGGTCTGAAGTACGGGCAAACAGGGATTTGATCGAATCACGCATGAGTTTGTCCCCTACATTTTCAAGCTCATTAATGCGAACCGTGTATTGACGTATTTCTAACATTTTCCTGCGATGCAACGCTTTCATTGCCTGTTCCAGTTCATTTGCACAGTCCATAATGTTAGCGGCAAAATCATGCATAAAGTTATCCACAGCCGAAATGTGGAACAGATCAAAACGGTTTGCAGCCGCCTCCAGCCCGTCCAAAACATCGTCAAGCTTTGACGCCAGAGCAAGAATATCCTCTCGATCAATCGGTGTCATATATGTTGCATTGAGCGCCCGAATAATTTGATGTGTATATTCATCCCCTTGAGCCTCGAACGGTTTGATTGCGGCGAACAGCTGCTCTCCGTTCTGGTAATTTTTCAATCCCTTCTGAAAAGCCGCAGCTGCCGCTGAAATATTTTCCGTTACCTGCAGCAACATATCGAAAAATTGGTTCTGTTTTTTAAACACGGTCGCACCCTCCTGCGAGAAAGTAGAACTTTGTCAAAACAAAGTAATTATAATGGATTTTGCAAGTTTGTTTTTGAAAAGTTTTTGTAAAGTTTTTGTTAAGTTTTTTCGCAGGGGGTTTAATGCGACTCTGACTATATATTAAGATCCTGTCTTTTGCCGGAAATCATAAAGATCACCCATTCACCGATATTGGTGGCATGGTCCGCGACCCTCTCCAAATATTGAGCCACCATTAACAAATGGGTCAATTGACGGTTTGCAGATCGGTTTTCCCCCATCATGCCAACAATTTCTTCAAAAATAGCCGTATACAACTTATCGACTTCATCATCCTTCGCCGCCAACGCTTCTGCCCGCGCTTCATTTCTTTCCACGTAGGAAGTCAACGCTTCCCGCAGCATTTCTTTGGCAAGATCGGCCATTTTGGGTATATCGATTAACGGTTTGACAAGAGGCTCCCCCGACAAGCGTATAGTGGTCTTGGCAATATCAACCGCATGGTCAGCGATTCGTTCCAAATCGGTGACAATCTTCATTGCCATTCCAATAATCCGAAGGTCACTGGCCATAGGCTGCTGCAAGGCGATTAACCGCATGCACATCGCCTCAATGTTAATCATCATTTCATCAATCTGATCATCCTGTTCGATCGTCTGCCGCGCCAATTTCAGGTCCGATTTGGCCAACGACTTAACCGCCTGATAAATCGCCTCTTCCACAAGTGTCCCCATTTTCAAAAGAGCCGCTTTTAGTTCTTCCAGAGAATGGTGGAAATTTGAACGCGTTTCCATTTTATTCCTCCTTAACCGAAACGACCTGTAATATAGTCCTCTGTTCTTTGATCCGTGGGTGAAGTGAAGATTTTATCCGTTTCATCCGTTTCCACCAAATAACCATTCAGGAAAAACGCTGTAACATCGGAAATTCTTGCCGCTTGCTGCATATTATGCGTCACGATAATGATCGTATAACGCTCTTTTAGAGTTTGCGTCAGTTCCTCTACTTTCAGAGTGGAGATTGGATCTAATGCGGATGTTGGTTCATCCATCAATAATACGTCCGGTTCGACAGCTAACAACCGGGCAATACAAAGCCTTTGCTGTTGACCTCCCGACAGTCCCAAAGCGGATTTGTTCAACCGGTCCTTTACTTCATCCCAGAGAGCGGCCTGCATCAGACTGCGTTCCACAATCTCGTCAAGTACCGATTTTTTCTTGGTTCCATGAATTCGCGGTCCATACGCGATATTGTCGTAAATCGTCATCGGGAACGGATTGGGACGCTGAAATACCATGCCCACCCGTTTGCGCAACGACACAATATCCGTTCCATCCGAATAGATATTTTGTCCATCAACAATCACATCACCGGTGATTGTGACACCTTCAATCAAATCGTTCATTCGATTCAATGTTCGTAAAAATGTGGATTTCCCGCAACCGGACGGGCCGATTAATGCGGTAACCGAATTTTTTTTGACGCGTAAATCAATATCATAAAGAGCCTGATTTTTACCATAAAAAAGATTTAGCTTGTCGGCTCTGATTTTGTCTGTAACCTCGTTCATGATCGTCCCCCTGACAGTCGTTTCTGGATCAAGCGGCTCGGAATCGCGATTAACAGGTTAAATATCAATACTACGATAACGAGCAATGCCGCGCTCCCCTGCGCAATCTCTTTCGCATCAGGAACAATCGCCTGCGACTGAATGTACCAAAGATGAACCGACAACGTTTCCCCTATCGCCATTGGATTAAAATCGGGAAAATAGCGTGACACGGAAAGACCGGCTGTATAGATCAGCAAAGCCGTTTCCCCTAACGCTCTGCCTGCAACCAATGTGACACCGGTAATTAAACCTGGCAGCGCAGCAGGAATCAACACTTTTCGAATCGTTTGCCATTTGGTTGAGCCTAACGCAAGAGATGCTTCCCGATACGACGACGGCACCACACGCAGCGATTCTTCTGTCACCCTGACCAAAACCGGCAGATTCAGCAATGCTAAAGTCAACGCACCGCTTATAATAGAAAACTTCAAATTCAGCAGGTTAACGAACAACAATGCACCGAATAATCCCAATACAATGGACGGGACAGAAGATAGAGAATCTATTGACAACCGAATGAAATCAGTAAATCGATTTTTCTTCGAAAATTCGGCCAGATAAATGCCTGCTCCCAGTCCAATTGGCAACGAAAACAAAAGCGATAAAAATAAAATGTAAAAAGAGTTGAACAACGGTGGCCCAATACCGCCGCCTGCCAAAATTTCTTCCGGACGCCCGGTAATAAATTTCCAGGATAATTGAGGCAATCCGGTACTCAAAATCCGGTATAAGAACCAGCCCAAGATCACAACAATCAATAACCCTTGTATCCAAAAATAGACGGTTGCAATACGATCGCTTAACTTACCCTTCATTGCACTTCACTCCTTCTGGATACAAGCCGGATAATCAGGATTAAGAGCATCGAAATCAGGAGCAGAATCAACGCCATTAAGTACAACGTATTATTCCAAGCCGTGCCGTAAAACGTATGCGGCATGTCCTTCACAATTGCCGTCGTCAGGACAGTCGTAGAGTCCAGCAATGATTTCGGCATCTTTGGCGAATTTCCTAATACCATAAAAACGGCCAGCGTTTCTCCCATTGCGCGTCCCATGCCAAGGATGACCCCTGTCAAAATACCCGGTCGGGCTGCCGGCAGCAGTACCCGCCAAATCGTTTGCCAACGTGTCGCCCCCAGCGCGAGCGAAGCTTCCTCCAGACTTTCCGGCAAAGAACGCAACGCATCTTCCGACACAGACAAGATCGTCGGAAGGATCATAACAGCCAGAATAATGGCAGCCGGCAGCATTCCATAACCAATTGTGCCGGTCAACTTGGCAAGAAACGGTACAAGCACTGTCAGACCTATAAAACCGTATACGACAGACGGAATCCCAACAAACAGGTCTGTAGCAGGCCTTAAAATCTCCCGCATCCAATTAGGCGCGATTTTCGCCATAAAAATAGCACCCGATATAGCAAACGGAACTGAGAATATTACTGACAAACCGGTTAACGCAAACGTTCCGAAAATAAACGAAAACGCTCCAAATCGATTCTGGTCAGGTGTCCAATCGGCCGAGAAAAAGAATGTGCCCGGTGAAACATCCCGAAATGTCTGGAGACCTTGATATCCTACAAAGAGGATAATTGAAAAAATCACGGCAGATACGAGCACTGCACTGCCAATAAAAATCCGGTGCATGGTCCGATCCGTACGCGATTGTCTTCTGGACCATTTGTCGGACGAAGAACTTTCTAACATTGCCCTTCCGGCCTCTATAGAAGCCAATGGAACGACCCCCTTGAATAATTTTGAAACGACAGCAGGACGGTGAAAATCACCGCCCTCAGTTTACCATAAATCTGTATGCTTAAAGTTATTTAATTACTTTTGGAGCAAATTGGCAGGCAGAAACTTCAGTTGTTCTACTCTATTGTTTTGGAAATCGTTCGACAGAATGAAGTCAAGGAATGCCTTTACAGCACCTGTAGGTTCACCTTTCGTATACATCCGTTCTGATCCAAACAGCTTGTAAGTGCCATTTTTAATGTTGTCTTTGCTGAATGCCACACCATCAAACTTTACAGCTTTGATGCCCTGTTGCAGATAAGGCGTATCCACATAACCAATCGAGTTCGGGGTGCTCTTTACAGCTGTTGCAACAGCACCGCTGGAATCTTGCGTTACACCCTCTTTGGTGAACTCTTTGCCGTCCAATACAATCTGTTGCACCAGTTTACGGGAACCGGAGCTTTCCGGACGGTGCACAATTGTAATCGGAGCATCCTGTCCACCAACTTCTTTCCAGTTCTTAATTTGACCTTCAAAGATTTTTGCCGCCTGATCTTTGGTCAGGTTATCCACAGTAACTCCTTCATTTACAACGATGGCAAACGGCGCAATCGCCACAATATGCTCTTTCAGGTTTGCATCCTTAAATTCCGGACCTGCCGCGACATCGGAGTTCCCAATGTTCACAGATCCGTCAGCTACCTGCTTAAGGCCCGTACCGGAGCCGCCACCTGTCACATTGACCGTAACTTTCGGGTTTTTATCCATAAAGTCTTTTGCAGCTTGGTTAACAAGCGGCTGCAATGCGGTCGAACCGGAAGCCGTTACTGTACCAGTTAACTCTTGAGCACCGCCGCCTTGACTCGGTGCCGGTGATCCCTGCTGGTTCGAAGATCCACAACCGGTCAACACACCTAGACCCAATGTAGCAACCATTGCAAAACCAATCGCTCTTTTCGACAATACGCTTAACATCCAGTTAAATCCCCCTTCAAGTCTTAAGTTCCTCTTCATTGTACTTGCCCATTGTAAACAAACCATGTCAGTATTGTTAAGAAATTGTAAATACACCCTAAACGACAAATTGTCGGGCTTTATCATTTAAACGATTCATTACATCAACCAATTCCTCTGCCCCGGTCTGCAGCTGTTTCGATTTTTCCAGTTGTTCGGCACTGATCGACTCAATCTGCATAGAACTGGATAATGTATTGTGCGACACCTGCCGCACGGAAAATAACGTCTGTTCAATTTCCTGGACTTGTGATGCCCACTGTTCCATTACACTCACCGTGTCGGCCACCATTTTTTGTGTCGATTCAATGCCCTTATAAACTTTTTGCATAGTGTCCCTCGCATAAACTGCCTCCGAAACACCTTGTTCCGCCTCTTGCTTACCGACCAGAGTCTTCTTTACCGCCAGTTCCGCTTCACGTTCAATCGATTGTGTAAACTGTAAAATTTCTTCCGCTGCCACTTTGCTCTGATCAGCCAACACTCGTACCTCCTCCGCTACCACAGCAAATCCCCGCCCGGCTTCACCTGCCCTGGCAGCTTCAATCGATGCGTTTAAAGCCAACAAGTTGGTTTGTCCGGCAATCCCTTGGATGGTCGCAAGAATGTTCCTGATCTGCTTCATTCCATCCGCCAATCGCAGTACCGTTTGATTGATTTCTTCCGTTAGATCGGAAACCAGCTGCATACGGTCCGTGTTTTTTTCAACAGCAACCAATCCCTGTTCAATCTCGTCTTTCATTTGAGTTGTAATGCTGCTGCCCTCCTGCATAATACCAACCAACTGAACAACCCGACGACTCATCGATTCCATTGATGAAACAGAAGTATCCAAGGCACTGGCCTGCTGTTTGGCCCCTTGCCCCATCACATTCATCGATTCGGAAGTCGAGCGGAACTGTTGAGCGAATTCATCAATCGCTTGCAACATAGAGTTTGCTGACCTTTTCCCTGAATCAATTCCCTGTTCCAGTACTTGCACCATCTCATTAATGCTTTCCAACATAAAATTTAAACCTTTCGCCACATCCGTAATCTCTCTGACACCGTTCGTTTCATCCATTCGGTCCCGCAAGTCGCCATTCGCCACTTGTTCCATCACTTTTCTGATCCTTGCCAAAGGCTTTATCCATAACCGAATCAACCAAATCATAGCCAGTACGGCCACCGCCAATACTGCGACACCTATACATAATGTGACCGTCCGGATATAGCGGACAGGAGCCAAGTAACCATCTTGTGAAACGTCAAGCACATAGCACCATCCTTTTTCCGGAATGGCCTCAAAAAAAATGGTCCGATTTTGACCGTTTCTTTTGACTTGCAATACTCCCTCTTGGCTGCCCCTGATTTGTTTCAGCAAATCGGGTGCAGGTTCTTCTTTCGCTAAATTAATGACAGTTTTCCCGCTATTTGTATCAATCATCCACTGTTTTGGCTCCCAGCCTTTCTGATTCATTCGAGTGGACTCTTTTAGCATCTCAAATTCCATTTGACCCGGAAGTTGGGCCGAATCAATCGAACTAATGAGCAGTGTGACTTTCTCTTTCATAATCATCCCCGTACGTTGCAGATCGGTTATGACCATTGCCCGCATCACTTTTTCCGCTTGAAAATAGACTAATCCGGCCGTGAGTAAAACGGCTGCCGTCACGCAGACAGCTACCGCCAAAGAAATTTGACCGCTTAACGTTTTCTGCTTTTTCATCGCCACGCCCCCGTGTTGTGCCGAAAATCGCAAAATGTGACATCATTGTAGCATCGAAATGTTGAGCAATTGTTAAGCAATATTTAAATCATATTTTCTACTTGCAAGTTTTCGATCCCAATCAGTTGGTTTTCCTGAACGAGTCGAGTAGACAGTTTATGCAGAAAATCATGACGACAATTCCGAATGGCTTCGTGAAGCCGTGCGACTTTCAGACGTGCTTTCTCACGATTGCTGCCCCCTTTCTGGCGACGGGACAAAATACGTTGCCATTTCGCAAGTTGCTTTTCATACTTGCGCAAATATTTGGGATTATCGATCTTGTCTCCGATAGAGAGAGTGGCAAAATGCGTAATGCCAAGGTCAATTCCAATCGCTGAATCTGGCGAGGGTAAGGGTTGAATCTCGACTTCACAAAGAATCGATATGAAATACTTGCCTGTTGGATTCCTGCGGATCGTAGCGGATAGGATACGTCCTTCCGCCTCGCGCGATTTGGAAAATTTGACCAGACCCAATTTCGGAAGTTTCATCCGGTTTCCGATGACTTCAATATTCCCGTTCGTGAATTTGGTTGTGTAGGATTGAGTGGGATTTTTCTTGCTCTTAAAGCGCGGGGCACCATTTTGCTTCTTGAAGAAATGCCGATTCCTCCCCTCCTTACTTCATTGAAGAAGGGATCTTCTCGGCAGTGTAGATAAAAAGGAACCGTTTTTCAAAAACTGGAGAGGAAAATGAGATATTCGGGAGGGGCGGGCGTGAAAAAAATAGGACTAGCATTAGGCGGAGGCGGCGTGGCAGGTGGCGCGCACCTTGGAGTCCTGCTTGCATTGGAAGAAGCAAACGTTCAGATCGATTGTTTGACGGGAACAAGCGTCGGAGCGATTATCGCATCACTTTATGCATATGGAATTACAAGCAGCCAATTAATTAAGCTAATTCCTACTATCGGAAAACATTACCTGGATTTTGATTATTGGTCCATTCTCCGCTCAATGGGGAGGCAGGCACGATTTACCGGTTTAATTAAAGGAAAACGGCTGCGCAATATGATCGCAAAGAAAACCCGAAACGTTTCAATGTCCCAACTAAAAATGCCTGTCGCATTTCTCGCAACAGACATTATACAAGCCAAACCTGTCATATTCTCTTCGCGCCCATTGCACACGGACGACACCGCTCGGGACATCGTGACAGACATCTTGTTAGCTGACGCCGTGCAGGCAAGTTTCTCGATACCGATTCTATTCCAACCTGTTATGTACCGCAACAGAATGTTTGTGGATGGCGGCCTCCTGGAAAACTGTCCGGTTGACGCGGCACGCTTGTTAGGCGCTGACAAGGTGATTGCGGTGAATCTGGTATTTGCCAATCCGGTTCGCTCCCGCTTCGATTCGCTGTCCTCGCTTATGACCCGAGTGATCAACATCAACCTGGCGACCCAATCGAAGTCAATCCGCAAAAAGGCAGACTTTGTGCTCCACCCGGAAGTAGATTCAATCGACATTCTGGACTTTTCAAAATTGGAACTCTGCATCCAAATCGGTTATACACATACCCAAAAACAGATTTCAGAAATTAAAAATCTTATCACATAGCTAAGACATTTCTCTTTCCACAAAAGCGCTGCCAGCCTGGCTCTTTGCGATCTTCTTTATTTGAACCGCCTGGTTCGACAACTGTTCGGCGGAAAACCCCTTCAGGTCATTTCCCGAACAGCGCAAGAGCGCCAGTGAAATGGTGGGGCCGTGTCCGGATTGTTCGTTGTCAAAACGTTCTATAATTTGGCGGCAAATTTCCTGCGGGCTCGGATGATTTGTGATAATGATAAAATCATCGCCGCCAATATGGCCCAGAAAATCATCTTTCACCGAAGCATTTGACAAAACGCTCAGCAACAAGTTGGCCAATCCACGAATTACCTGATCTCCCTCCCGAAAACCACATCGATCGTTAAATTCCTTAAATCGATCCAGGTCGGCATAAATAACAGAGAAATCCTGGCCAAGTTGAATACGTTTATCCAATTCAATCTCTATCAATCGGTTACCGGGCAATCCGGTCAACGGATTCATGTCTCTTGCATACTCAAGTTTCGCGTTTGTAATCGTATCCAAAATGGAGTGAATCGTCACCACGCCTAAAATGTTGCCTTCCCGGGTGACAATCAACAGATCATAGATTCGCTGATGATCCCTTACCATGGCGATTCTGGATGCGTCTTCCACACCTGTATTTTCGTCAAGGATAATCGGATTTCCGTCCATCAGTTTTGACACAGGACGTTTCCAATACAACGGAACGCCGTATTGGGAGGCCAGCGCCTGAAACAGTTTTTCCCGCATGATTAAACCGATCGGCCGGCCTTCACGAACAATCACGACACCACTTTCGTCTTCAAAGCGATTAAAGTAGGACACGATCTCCTGCGTCACGGTCCCCTCTTCAAACGTTTTGACAGGACGGACAATATCTTTCAAAGCGCCGGAATATCCCTGCGTTGTCGGCACATATTGATTTCGCTTGATCAGCTTGACAATTTCAGCAGAAACTTCCTCAAATCCCGCCTTCGGACGGCCCAGCAGGTATCCTTGACCGCAATGAACCCCGATTTTGAGAACCGTGTTCAGTTCCTGTGTGGTTTCAATACCTTCGGCAATAATTTTACAGTTCATTTTTGTCGCAAACGTTACCAGTGTCTCCAACAGAATCCGTTTGGCATGATGACTGTCAATCTGATGGATGATTGATCGGTCGATTTTGATATAGTCGGGACGTATTTCCGCAATCGCTTGTAAGGAGGAATAGCCCGCCCCCGCATCATCAATTGCGATCCGATACCCCTGTTTGCGGTAATAATTGATTGCTTTAACGAATGACGGAAAATCTTCGATTGATTGTCGCTCCGTGATTTCAAAAACGATCTGCTGTGGTGTCAAATTCACTCTGCGTAATAACTTTGCCGTTTCACCCGCAGTAAAAAACGGATCATTGATCACGTTTGCGTTTAGGTTGATAAACAGCTTACTGTTTGTTTCCCCACACCGAAATCCGGAAATCGCTTGTTCCCGGGCAACTTTTTCAAGATGATACAAGCTGTCCATCTGTTCCGCATATGAAAACATGTCGAGCGGAGCTTCAAAACCGCTTCCCTGCGGCCCTCTTGCCAAAGCTTCATATCCGTAGACCGCACCGGTTAACAGCGATATAATCGGCTGATAGACAGCTCGAATCAATTTTTGCTCAAGAATTCGGAAAAATTCCTTCCGTCGCTCAATCTGTTCCAGTTGAGCTTCATTTTTCGCATCCTGCATCGCCTGTTTCAAACCGCGGTACAGTTCGTTTGAGATGTTTTTCGAAGATACGGAATGAAAGATCGATGTTCCTACATATAATTCCAGTTCCTTTTCGGGAAGATTCAATTCCGCATTCAGTTGTTGTTCCACTTCGGTCCGCAATCGGTACGCAAAATCAGAAAACAGATCCACTTTTTGATCTGGCAAAAGAAAAAATAAAAACAGATCATCCCCTAACATTCGCCGGGAGAAACATCCTTCCCATTTTTCCTGTTCGAACCTCAAAATGATCTGGTTGAGCGTCTGCAATACACGATTGCAAAATAGCTGTCCACGGGTCTGGTACACATCACCAAATCGTTTGATGTCCAGATAAATGAATCCCACTTGACCTTTTTTCAATTGTCCATTCAATCGTTTTAAAAACCTTTCGTTTATAAAACTATCATCCAGCAACAAAATACTCTTCTGTCGATTCCCCATCGTTCTCTCCGCCCTCTTCGACAAAATTCCACATTTTGTCTTATCAGTATACCGATGGAGTTTATTTAAATGGTTAATTATTTGTAAATTTAAGTAAAAATCCTTATTGTACGGTCATAGAAGAACTTTGGCACAGTCATGCCAGCCAAAGCGGGACCGCTGTCCCCAATACAGCGCCGATCGCCACATCTGACGGATAGTGCAGTCCCAAATATACACGTGAACTGGCGGTTAAAGCCGCAAGTGCATACAAACCCGGAGACAAGACGGGAAACGCAATTGACAAAACAGTCGCCGAGCAAAAGGCGGCTGTTGAATGGCCAGATGGAAATGATGCATCTGTCAGAAGTTTTCGTCCCGTAAATACATTCTCCAGAACCTGATAGGGACGATGGCGCGGCAGCAGCTTTTTACAAGCGGCCACAATCAGATGGCTAAACAACAGGCTGATCGCCAAATGAACCCCTTCATAGCGCCAATACGGATCACTCTGCAGCAAAAAAACCAGCGACATGCCAATCGAGAAAACAGTTCCACCCAGATGTGTAACTACAGGCATCAACTGTTCAAAGAACGAACATTTGCAGGCGCCATTAATCCAGCGGAACGCCCGGATGTCTCTTCCGACCATCCATTCAGCCATACGCTGCATAATTTCACTCCTCAAAATTCTCTTCTATAAGGATAGCATTAAAGTATTAAGTTTTTATAAAAATCGTGTGAAAGGGTGATGAAAAACAAAAACAGCGAAAACACAAACTAAGAGGTTCCTTGGAATAAGGAACCTCTTAGTTTGTGGGGGGTAGGGGGATTCCAAAAGGGTCAATGAGGAAACCTTTTGGGGGATTGAGCAATTCACCCGGAACAATCAGCAGCCTGGCTATCATTGCTTTGGGGAAGCTTTAGACCCATGGCTTTGCGTCCCTGTCTTTCGACGAGGTTTGCCCTTGATGATTGACTCGCTCCTTGTCTTTAATTTTACATGTGTCGACAAAATAGTACATAGGTCTGCACGACTATTTTTATACAAATTCCTCATTAACCGAAAACCCTTTTAAAATAAGGGATAATTCTTTTGGTGTTTTTCCAGCTCCGAAGATCATATAGGGCAAAAGGACTATCCTGATCTGCTGATGACCACACAGATTCCAGCAATCCCCCGTCGTATTCCCGGTCAGTTCCGATCAATTCAATTCTTGAATAATTCTCCTGCAAACGACTGACAATTTCCCGGGTCGAATCCTCTGAGCCGGTATCCACCACAAGGATATGAAGATCATTTTTTAAGAAAAACGAACGCACCAACAAAAAACGCAGTAAACCTTCCACGTACGCTTCTCCGTTGCGAACCACCAATACTAACGTAAACCTGTGACCTTCACTGATCGAAGGGGATTCATAAAGTCGAACCACCTGATAGAGCGCGGCGACAATCCCGTAAGCAGCGAACGCCCAAATCAAAAGAGCGAGCATACCGAACACCTCCCTTGTGGTGTCACTATATGCGCGCCCTCTATTAGGCGTTCGTCATAACCTTACCCAACCGTTCCTGGCTGCTGCAATGACCGCCTGCGTGCGGTCGTCTACATTAAGTTTACCTAAAATAGAAGAGACATGATTTTTCACTGTTTTTTCAGATATGAATAACGCCTCACCAATCATTCGGTTGCTTTTTCCTTCCGCCATTAAACGAAGGATTTCCATCTCTCGAATCGTCAAAAGCTCCCGCCATGTCTCCTGTTCAACGGCTGCCGCCGCCTCCTCATGAGCGGATGCGTGATCAGTTGCGTTGTAGCTCAGACGTTTAAACTCGTTTAATAATTTGGTGGTAATCTGAGGGTGAATGAACGCTGTTCCATTTGCAACTTGCCGGACAGCTTCTACTAACACTTCCGATTCGACATCTTTTAAAAGATAACCGTTGGCACCGGCCCGAATGGATTCAAAAATATATGCCTCATCATCATGAATGGATAATATCAAAATTTTAACGGCAGGGTAGGCTTGCTTAATCAACTTGGTTGCTTCCACGCCGCTTTTTTGGGGCATATTGATGTCCATCAGGATAACATCCGGCTGCAGGTTGGCAGATAGCGTCACCGCCTGCTGTCCGTCTACCGCTTCTCCCAAAATGGTAAAATCGTCTTCCAATTCAAAAATTCTTCTTAGTCCCTGACGAAAGAGTGCATGGTCATCCGCCAGTACAATTTTGATCGGACTATGGGGAGTCAACTTGAACGCCTCCTTGATTCGTTATCGGAAGAGTAATAATCACTTTGGTTCCCTCTCCGATCCTGGTTCGGAACTCAACCTTACCCCCTAGCAGTTGAATTCTCTCTTGCATCCCCAACAACCCGTAATGACCCTGTTCTTTCTTGCCTCTCGATGTTTTCAAATCAAATCCCTTGCCGTTATCAAGGATGTGCACAAGAATCTCCGGATTTTCCAACTCCAGCTTAACGGAAGCGAGCGTTGCTTCGGAATGTTTCGCTATATTGTTAAGGGCTTCCTGAACAGAACGAAAAATGGCCACTTCAAACGCCCCTGACAGCCTTCGCTCTTTGCCGACCAGGGCAAAATCGGTCTGGATCCCGTATTTTTCCTGAAATTTCGTCAGATAACGGCGCAATGTGGGGGCAAGTCCCAAATCATCCAATTCCATGGGCCGCAAGTCAAAAATGGTTTGCCGAACTTCCGCCAGGCTGTCCCGCACCATCTGTTTCAGATCTTGCAGTTCTTCCCGGACGCGGTCAATGTCCCGATCCAGCACTTTCTCGCATAATTCCGCACGCAACACTACATTCGCCATCATTTGGGCAGGCCCATCGTGAATCTCCCGCGCCAACCGCCGGCGTTCTTCCTCTTGCGCCTGAATCATCCGGCTGCCCAAGTATTGTTTTTCCTCAACGGTCTGCAGCATCACGTCGATCTCTTTTTGTTCACCCGACAGGTAGTTAAAAGCAACACCAAGCTGGGTCACAAGTTCCTCCGCTTTCGAAACCAGATCCCCCAAGTTTTTGAGCCGGAGCGACAGTTCATCTCTCCTCCGCCGAAGACGTTTTTCTTTTTCCTGTGCAGCAAGAAGTTCATGTTGCACTTTTTCTGCTTCTATATAAACTTCTCGCACCTGCTCTTCCGAGTGTTGCGCGTGATTTTTACTGACAAGCGCCAATCGCTGCCGTGCTTTCCGCAGTGCGCTCTCCAGTCGGTCGACGTTTTTCACCGTCTCGTAAACCTGCAATTGAACAGCGGCCAAATCCCGTTCCAATGCTTGATACTCACTGCGCGATACATCCGCGATTTCATAAATTTGGTACTTCCCCTGTTCAATTGCACGCAGAGTCGCTGATATGGCGTTGTCGAGGATTCGTGTGTCAAGTTGTGGCGACACGTATCGAAACCTCCTCTACTTCTTTTGACCTATTTATTCAATACCAGAGACCTATTTTCCTGCAATCTGGTTCTGTTTTTTGTCAACCAATACCATACAATGTCGAAAAAAGTCTGAGGGCACGGCGTAAATGCCATGCCCTCAGTGCAATGGGGTAAGGGTGATATGCTATAGAAATTCGGTGGACAATTTTGTTTTTGGGGGTGACACCAAAAAAATTTTATCCGTTTATGATAGTCCCGCCTGTTGTCGGAGAGTCGCCGCCTTATCTGTACGCTCCCAAGGCAGATCCAAATCGGAACGGCCAAAATGACCGTAAGCGGCTGTCTGACGATAAATTGGACGCCGCAAATCAAGCTCCTTAATGATGCCTGCCGGACGCAAATCAAAGTTATTCTTTATCAGGCCAACGATCAGTTCATCATCCACTTTCCCCGTCCCAAACGTGTCAACCATGATCGATACAGGGCGCGCTACGCCGATTGCATACGCGAGCTGCACTTCGCATTTGTCAGCTAGGCCGGCAGCCACGATATTTTTAGCCACATAACGGGCTGCATAGGCAGCAGAGCGATCCACTTTTGTCGGATCTTTGCCCGAGAACGCGCCGCCGCCATGACGCGCGTATCCGCCATATGTGTCGACAATGATTTTCCGTCCGGTCAAACCGGCATCCCCCTGCGGACCGCCGATTACGAAACGGCCTGTAGGATTGATAAAATATTTGGTTTGATTATCCAACAAATCCGCCGGAACAACCGGTCGAATGACATGTTCGTGCAGATCTTTGTCGATCTGTTCCTGGCTGATCTCTTCCGAATGCTGGGTAGAGATTACAATGGTATCGATACGAACCGGTTTGTTGCCTTCATACTCGACCGATACTTGCGTCTTCCCGTCCGGACGCAGGTAATCCAGGGTTCCATTTTTACGTACCTCTGACAGACGGCGAGCCAGTTTATGCGCCAATGAAATCGGCAGCGGCATCAATTCTTCCGTCTCATTGACAGCAAATCCGAACATTAAGCCTTGGTCGCCTGCACCAATCGCTTCAATTTCTTCTTCTGTCATCTGCCCTTCCCGTGCTTCCAACGCTTTATTGACGCCCATGGCAATATCGGCGGACTGCTCGTCTATCGATGTAATGACCGCACAGGTATCTGCGTCAAATCCGTATTTGGCGCGCGTATATCCAATAGAACGAATCGTTTCGCGGACCACTTTTGGGATGTCCACATATGTACTTGTGGTGATTTCCCCAGCCACCAGCACCAACCCTGTAGTAACGGAGGTTTCACAGGCAACCCGAGCGTTAGGATCTTTCGACAATATGGCATCCAGCACGGAATCAGAAATTTGGTCGCATATTTTATCCGGATGTCCTTCCGTCACAGACTCGGATGTAAATAAGTAACGACGTATCGTCACAGGAATCCCCCCTGTTGTATACTGTCAAATTAGAATGGTTTAAGTCGATTTATCATGTTATCCTAAATTTTACCGGCTGTCAATCGTTCTTTGCATCGCAAATTTATCGTTCTTCATTGGCCAAAAAGATATTCGCAAAAGAAAAGGGAGCCACGATATCGGCAAGGCTCCCCCTCTTCGGTATGGTAGTTTGTTCCTTCACAGCCGCAATCGCTTTCGAATCACAATCCAGGCAAAATGCGGAAGCACCAGTTGCCGCCTCCAACGGCTCGGCTGCTTCAATAACCGATACAGCCATTCCAATTGCAATTTGCGCCATACAAGCGGGGCCCTGCGGACCGTTCCGGCATAAATATCAATGCACCCGCCAACACCGATCGATACCGGCACATGCAATTGTTTAAGATAACGAGCAATAAATTTCTCCTGCTTGCCTAACCCCAATCCGACAAGCAACAACCGGGGGGTAAAGCTCCGTATCTCTTCCAATATGGAGGGGATTTCCTGATCGCTGAAAAATCCATCCCTGCCCTTAAATAAAGCATTCGGATACAATCGGGAAAGGTTTTCAATGGCCCGGCGGTTCGATTCCGGAGAAGCGCCTAACAGATATACAGGCCATTTGGATTGATTGGCTGTCTCAAACAGGAAGGGCAAAATATCAATTCCGGTCACCCGGTCAACAGATGCCTTTTCCAAAATTTTGGCCGCGTATACAATCCCGATTCCGTCAGGCGTCACAAGATCTGCCTGCTGCAGAAGCTTCAAAAAATCGGGGTCACGTCTCGCCAACATCACAATTTCCGGATTGGCCGTTACAATTTGGCGAGGTTCGCTGCCCCCCATCCAGTCTCGAATCAAAGCGATTGTTTCATCAAAAGAAAGCGAGCTAAAAGGTACCCCTAAAATATTTACCGCCGATTTCAATCCAAATTCCCCCGCAACCATTGAGCCACCATTTTCCGGATACGCTCTTGTTCATCCTTCTCGACAAAAAAATACCATATTCCATCCTGCGGGGCTACCCGATTCACTCCTTTAATCGTTTCCACATGCGTCTGTTTTGCATCCATGGATAGCCCGCTTCGCAGCAACTGTGCGACTTCTCCAATCGACATGGAGGTTTGCAGATGTTTCCCAAGAAGTGATTGTATTTTGGGCAGTTTTGGCACAGTGTGGATCGACAGGCTTTTCTCACCCAGAGCGAAAAGCACTTGCCGCTGCCGACGCATTCTACCGGTATCGGCTTCCGCGTCGTGCCGATAACGGACAAAATCCAATGCCTGCTTGCCGTTCAATACTCGCTCACCCGCTTTGAGGTGAATGGATGTGCCGTCCGTCGGATCTTCATAGTCCATATTTTTGTCTATACGCACAGGTACGCCACCCAGCAAATCAATCAGCTGGCGAAATCCATCAAAATCAATCACAGCCGTATGATCGATGTCGGTCTGCAACCAGTTTTCAACCGTTTGCTTCAGCAAGGGGACTTGACCGTATGACATCGCATGATTGATTTTGGTATAACCGTGCCCTTTGACGGGTACATACGTATCACGCGGTATCTGAAGTATTCGCACTTCACCCCGAGCGGGGTTTACAACGGAGAATAACAGGCTGTCGGAACGTGCCGGTTCACCTGCACGGGAATCAATTCCAACAACCAACAGTGAAAACGGTTTGCCAAAATTGGGGAGCCACTGCAAAGGAAACACATTGTCAGCTTTTTGCGATGCGTCCAGCTGCTGCGGGACATCTGCAGCCTGTTGAGGGAACTTATCGGCAGGAAGTTGATTCGGAGGAATGGGAATGGGATCCGCCGAGTGAACTTCCGAATGTATGGCAGTGCGATATATCGAAGAGCGGCTTTCCAAATGCTGATTGGGGACGAAAAATGACAGCCCTGCGGCCATCAGGCAGATAGACCATATCCTGTTGCGCAGCCTCATTTTTTCCTCCCCCTGCCGTTTAAAAAATGGATCGGTTGCTTTATTTTTCCCTTCATTCCGCAGGAGTTACCATGTATGATTTACCTATTCCGTCAAATCGAACTTTCCAGATGAAAACGAAATTGATATACTTATCCTGTGTTTTTTCGTATTTTTTTGTCGAAAGAGGGTGGACAAGTTGCCAAGAATTCTCATCTCCGGTTATTACGGATTTGATAATTTGGGAGATGATACCGTATTGTTTGGCATCTTGTCGGCCATTCAGAAACTGCGGCCAGACGCGGAACCGGTTGTGCTTTCCAATCAACCGGAACGAACACAAGAGTTGTTTAAAATTCCCGCGTTTAACCGATGGAGCCCGATTGAAATTATCCGTCAGTTGTCCCGTTGCGATCTGCTGCTTATGGGAGGCGGGTCGCTGTTGCAGGACGTAAGCAGTCCCCGCAGTGTGATTTATTATTTGGGGATTGTTGAGCTTGCCAAACGGATGCGAAAACCGGTGGTGTTTTATGCACAGGGTGTGGGACCGGTCCATCGCCCATTTTCCAAGTATCTGATTCGCCGAATTGTAAACAAAGTGGACCTGATTACGGTGAGGGACGACAAATCGCATGACGATTTGCGCAAAATAGGGGTTTTGAAACCGCCGATTCATGTGACGGCTGATCCGGCATTAGCTATCGATACCTCCCTGTTTTCCAAACAGCACGGAGCTCAGATTTTGCAGGAATTCGGCGTTATGCCAAACGACACGGGCACTCGCAAAAAATTGGCCGGGATTGCCGTGCGGGCATGGAATACGTCTCATCCTTACCGGCAAATTCTTGCCCAAACCTGCGATGCACTGTATGATCGCGGTTGGCAAATCCTTTTTTTACCGATGCAATATCCTGGTGATGTGGAGGTTTCCCAGCAGGTTGTGAACCTGATGAATCGGCCGGCTGTGATTCTTGATCGGAAGTTTTCATTCCGTGACATTTCAAGCCTGATTGCCAATTTTGACATGATTGTCGGCATGCGCCTTCATTCGCTTATTCTGGCCGCTCTGCATGAAGTCCCTTTTGTGCCTGTTTCCTACGACCCTAAAATCGACCGATTTGTCCATCGGTTAGGTTTGCCGCCGGCCGAACGCGTGACGGAAACCACGTTTGAACAGTTGAACGAACGAATTCGCGCGGTTGAAAACGACTTGCAGCCATTTAAACAACAGATTCGCGAACCGCTCTCCCTCCTGCGGAAAGAAGCGGAAAAGAGCGGCGAACTGGCTGTCCGATTTTTGCAAAAAAGATGTAAAGGAAACTAGGCTTCGCCAAGCCTAAGCGCAGGCGAACCTTAGTTGGCCTTTCGATTGATTCGTTTTCATCAATCTTCGTCAAACAGATCTCCCAATTCGCCTAAAATGCTGCCCTCTTCTGACCGACGCCCGCCAGTCTGCGGTGCCGCCGCAAATACCCGGCTCGCCAAACGGCTAAACGGCAAGGATTGCACCCATACTTTGCCTGGTCCCCGCAATGTGGCGAAAAACAAACTGCATGTCATCGCCATGGATCTTATAATCAATTTCATGTGCGTTCATTGCTTGCCCTCCCATATGAATGGTTCATTGTCTTGTCCGTTCATCAACTTTTTATCAATCGGGGCCAGCGTTCCAACAACCGTGCCAGCCGCCCGCCAATTTTTGGAATATAGGAGATCTCCGTTTTGGAAACGCTGCCGATTAACAACGTTACAATGACGTAGAATATACCGCCAACCAGCAGTACAATCATCAGTTCCAGCGTAACCAGCAGGCGCGGCGAAGCAAACATATGACTCAGGAAACGGTGCAGCAATGCGTAGCTTCCCCATATAAAACCTCCGAACAGAACCGACGCGGTTAACGGACGTGTCAGCATCAAAGCCCATTCCAAACGGACGCCTGTTAACCGAAATACACTTCGCACATTCAGCCAGGATGAAACGGCATACGCGAGCGAGGCGGAAATGGCAGCCCCTGTAATGCCCAGAAAAGGGATGAACAGCAAGTTCAAAATCAGTTTGCATCCTGTTCCGATGAGCATATTGCGCACCGGCAGATACATTTGTCCGATCCCTTGCAGCATAAATGTGGTGATCAGTTCAAACGACATGAAAATTCCCATGAACGAGACGATCTGAATGACTCTTGCCCCATTTGTATGACCGAACAACATGAGGTCGATCGGAGCCGCCAATACTACCATCACTGCCGTCGACGGCAAAATCAACAGACTGATTAATCGGAACGAAATGGTTACGCGGTCATGCACCAAACTTTGATTTTTTAAAGCGATCGCTTCAGAAACAGCGGGCAGGAGCGAATAACCAATCGCGGTGGCAAACGAAACGGGAAGCTGAATCAGCCGGTATCCGTCGTTTGTTAAAATCCCGAACGCCTCGGTCGCCGCCTCCCGGGTTACCCCGCTCCACTTCAGCAAATTGACAACCGTATTCGTATCGACCTGCTGTGCAATGGGCAGCACCAAACCGGCAAGTGATATGGGAATCGCATAACTTACCAGTTTTTTTAAAATCGGCCAAACATCGATCCGGTTCTGACCGGTCATTTTATGTTGAAGTTGTTTTCTCATTTTGAAAGCAAAGTAAACCACGATCAAGAGACTGGCAATCGCGCCCACCGCGCCGCCAAACGTAGCAGCCGCCGCTCCATATGCGACGCCATACCCCGCCTTCAAAACGAGATAGGTCCCCGACAGAATCACGATCACCCGCACCAGCTGTTCAATCACCTGTGACGTGCCGGACCAACCCATATTTTGATGTCCCTGCAGATAACCGCGAAATGCAGCCAGCAGGGGCACCACCAGAATTGCGATAGAAAGCGCGCGGATAGCCAATGAGGCCTCCGAATTACCCGCCATGGCGGCAAATAATGGGGCTCCGAAAAACAGAATGAGAAATGCGGTAATTCCTGTAAACGTCATGAGACGAAGCGACAGCCCGAAAATTCGGTCCGCTCCATCATAATCCGCCACGGCTACCCGCTCTGCTACCGCTTTTGACAGCGCCAGAGGAAATCCGGCCGTAGCGATCGTCAACATGGTCAGGTACCACGGATAGGCGATTTGATAAAGCCCCATTCCGTAACTTCCGATCATATTATAAAGCGGCACCGCATAGATCACCCCGAGAAATTTCGAGATTAATCCGGCCAGTGCCATGAAAAAGGCGCCTTTTACAAACGTTTGGCTTTGCGTTGACATAAATCCTCCCAGATGTCTTTTGCTGCTATCACTATACTACAGTTTCAGGCCGTCCCTTCAAACTTATTCAAATCTACGCATAGGCAGTTTTGACATTGAGTTCCTGCTTCGCAGAGGCCGGTTTCACACGATCCGATTGGAACATGCCAGAGCCTTCCTCTCCACAGGCTGTCACCGTGGAACTCACGGCCAATTTCATCAGATTCCTTGCAGCATTCAAGTCCCGATCATGATGGGTTCCGCACTCAGAGCATGTCCACTCGCGTATCGACACCCTCGTCCCGTCCGATAAGGCGGCAAGACGATTGACACCTAAATCCGCACCGACGATAGCCTGGCTTTCGCACATTGGCGGCGCGTCTCTGGTGTCCACCGTGATACTGACAAACCACTTGTCGGCCTTACACGAAATGGCGGTTGAGTGCGGTTTCCGATGGCTTTCCACCCGCTTCATACCTTCAATGAGCTTCTGGTTCTTGCGTGAACGCGAACCCTTTCCAATTTATCAGATTATAACGAGGTTCCGCCGACTTCCATCTCGATCAGGCGGTCGCTTTGCCTGACTTGATCGGGTTGCAGAACGGCTTTTACAGCATCCAGAGAAATAAAAGTAATTCCATCTTTTGCGAGAAACGGTTGCGGCAAATCCATGACCTGTCCGTTGACAGTTAGCGTACCGTCCGACGCAGACAATTCTACATAACGGTTGTTATATTGGAAGGATTCGTCCCCTTCCGGTTTCCAGTTCACTTCTGAACCGAACGCCTCCACAAGAAAACGAAGCGGCAGAAAGACTTGACCGTCTGGTCGTTGTACAACTGTTTGTTGGGGAACTTCCCAATGGTTCACATACGTTTTCTGATTGTCCAGATCGAATTTTACACTTCTGATTTTTGACGGATGAAGCGTTTCTAAAGCAGTGACCAATTGCAGCGCCGGACTGGCAACCACCACATCCGGCTGCAGACCCAATTTGTTTGGAGACGAACCGTCAGCAAAGTAATACTGGGCAAAAGTGAGCTTCAAAACATCTCCGTTTGCGGTAGGAACCACCGTTTGCACCACACCTTTGCCAAACGTTTTTTGCCCAATCAATTTGGCACGTTTTTGCGTTTGTAGCGCTCCCGCCAACAATTCCGAAGCGCTGGCTGTATCCGCATCGACAAGAATGACCAAAGGCATCTTAAGACTTCCTGGTTGAGCCGTGATCTCTTCCTCTCCTATACGGGTTTTTATACGGGTAATCAATCCGCCATCCAAAAATCGGTCCGCGATCCGTATCGCCGAATCAATCAGGCCTCCCCCGTTGCCTCTGAGATCCAGTATCAGGGAATCGATCCCCTTCTTCTGCAGATCGGTTAGCGCACTGCCAAAATCCTTGTCTTCATTCCCACCAAATGTCAGAAGATGTATATAGCCTGTTTTTTGATCTAAAATCCGGGACGTCAGAGTCGGCAACGAAATCGGCTTTCGGGTAAGGGTTACCGTAAAGGACGGCTTATCATCGCGTTCCACCTGCAAGGTGATTGACGATCCTGCCGCCCCCCGCAAATTACCCGACACCTGGTCCACTGTCAATCCAAATGTCGATTTGCCGTTAACCGCCACAATCCGGTCTCCCACATGCAAACCGGCAGATTCTGCAGGAGAGGACGGAAACACAGCTTCCACGTGGAAACCGTTTGTCCCTTCCCCTACACGGATACCGATTCCGTCATAACTTTGGTTGACCTGACGCACAAAGTTTTGATACTCTTCCGCCGTCATATATTGGGTATACGGATCATCAAGCGTTTCCAGCATTCCCTTGATAGCCCCATTTAACAAATCTTTCTCATTTGGTTGCGGCCAGTGCTGATCGCGCAAAAGATCGTATATCTGCAACAAAGAGGCTTCGTTCGCTGATACTTGAAACTGCTGCTGTAGGCCATCTGGCTGTTTCGCTAATGCGGCATCTGGTTCCAATACCCCTGCGATTGGAACTGTAACGGCAATGATCACCGCAGCAGCCCAAGCTCTTCTCGATGAAAGCGATTGCCCCATGCTCTCTCCCCCTTTTTGTAGAACGGTGAACTGCAGACATAGATCAGACAAACGATCAGCCTGATTATTCTGTTGCTAATGAATTCGACGTGCCCCTACGAGTTCCTCCCCCGTATTGCACCGCATCTTTGATATAGTAGAGATAGCCGTGAATCCAAAGGGAAGGAAGAAAAACGAATGAGAAGGAAAGAGTATCAGGAACTGCTGCACGGGATTTTTATCGGTGGTGCTTTCGATACCGAATCGATGGTCGAAAACGAACAGGTTGATCTGATCGTAGATCTTCGCGTAGAAGCTCCTTTTTTGACTGTTTCAGATTCGGATGTTCAGCGGGTACATATACCACTGACAGACGGAGCCACAGACCAAACCGAGTCTTTGAAGCGAGCAATCGATACCATTGTGGACGCAAATCGATCCGGAAAAAAAATCGGCTTTCATTGAGCTGGCGGAAAAAACCGCGCTGGCAGCGTGGCGATCGGCGTATTATTAAAACTTGGCAAGGCCCGAACGATAGACGAGGCAGAAAAAATGATCCAGACAATTCGTCCACAAGTATCGGTCAGTGATCTTTTAAAGAGGGACCTGAAAAAGCTGTTTCCCGATGCGTAAAGAAAAAACCGATACCCATCCAATCACGGTGGGTATCGGCTATCTTTTTACTGTACCTGAGATGCAGTGGAACTGCTGCCTGCTGAAGTTTGTGTTGTGTTATCCGTTGTTGTATTCGGATCGGTTACGGTAATCAGCTTCGTTTCCGGATCATATACCACTTTTTGTTTTAAAATCTCGGATAAGAAGCGCAGCGGCACCACCGTCCGGCCTTCCGTAATTTCAGCCGCCGTATCAATTGTCTGCTTTTGTCCGTTGACTGTCACTGTCGGTTCGCCAATCGGAAGTTCAATTTTGACATTTCCCTTGTTGATCGTGACCGTCCTGCTGTCCGGGTCCCAGTTCACATTTGCCCCCAACGATTTTACGATCACGGCAACCGGCACAAGAGTTCTTCCTTCTTTAATAATCGGTTTTACATCCGTTTGCAGCGGTTGACCCTGTACATATACTTTTGCGTTCTGAGTATCGCCTTGCTGTTTCAATACCTTGCTTAACAATTTATAAAGCTTATCGGATTGCGCATTGTGGCGAAGGGCTTTTTCCAAATCATGCCTTGCTTCCGACAACTTATTATCCTGCATTTTGGCAGTTACAAGAACCTCAACAGTCTGCTCATCCGCTGTGCCATTGTCCACTTGTTGGCCTAGCGTAGCTTCCACTTGCTGCTGTGCCTCTTCTTTCGTGTTTGCTTCGCCATCTTCCACCAGGCGAGCTTTCAGTTTCTCGATAACAGCATCCAAAGCATCGTCGCTTGCTGCACCCTTCCCATCCTGACGAGCTTTCAGCAAACTTTCAATGGCGTGCTCAATTCCATGATTCGATTTTGCGTGTTTGCGATACACTGACTGAGCAACGGTTTGATCAGACTGTTGCTGCCCCTGATCTTCATCACTAAAATCTTTATGATCATTATTTTCATGATCAGACTCTTCATTATCTGAGTGCTCCGTTGCCAAAGAAGGAAACTCGGTTTGTTGAGAATGTTGCTTCAGCGAAGAATCAATCACCGTTTGATCAGATCGTTCCCTGAACCCGCCCCATTTTTCTTTTGCAAAAGCTGCATTGTTGACTACAGGGATGGAGGCTGCAAGGACCAATCCTGTGGCCCAAGCCAGAAGTTTTTTCATATGTGTCCACCTTCCTAATTACTTTTTTGGTAATCGCCAAATCTAAAAAGAACAGGCTTGTACCTTTACAATATACCGCAACCCGCTGTTCCGATCATGGGTCCCGAGTAGTGAATTTATTTTTCTTAAAGTGTCAAAAGTCACACCCCCAAAAATAAAGTTCGTTTCGAAGTCCGTCTATCGGAACCGGATGTGGTATCTTAAAAATGGGAAGGGAAAACAGGATTTTTAGTAATGTTCATCGAATATGTTGAAGTTGAATTTATAGTGAAGGGTGTTTGGTTATGATTCGAAAAGCTGTAATACCGGCAGCAGGATTGGGAACCCGTTTTCTTCCCGCCACGAAAGCACAACCGAAAGAAATGCTGCCGATTGTCGATAAACCGACGATTCAATACATTATTGAAGAAGCGGCGGCAGCCGGTATTGAAGACATTTTAATTATTACGGGCCGCAACAAACGGGCCATTGAGGACCATTTTGACCGTTCCATCGAATTGGAACTTCTGTTGGAAGACAAGGATCAACAATCCCTCCTGGAAGAGATTCGGCAAATTTCCGACATGGCAAATATCCATTATATCCGGCAAAAGGAAGCGCTTGGGTTAGGCCATGCCATTCTTTGCGCGAAAAACTTTATCGGACAAGAAACGTTTGCCGTTCTGCTGGGTGATGACATCGTAAGACATCAAAAACCGGCTATCGGACAATTGATCGACACGTACAATCAAACCGGCGGCAGTGTACTCGGCGTTCAGCAGGTAAAGCCGGAAGAAACAAGGCGATATGGAATCATTCAGCCAGAGCAAATCACAGACAGAACCTATCGTGTTCAACATGTAGTGGAAAAACCGATCTCCAACCCCCCGTCAAACCTGGCCATTATTGGCCGATATATACTGGATTGGAAAATTTTCTCTTATCTAGAAACAATGCAACCGGGTGTAGGAGGGGAAATTCAATTAACGGATGCGATTGATGCACTGGTTCACTCTCAACAGGTGTATGCATACGCAATTGAAGGAAACCGCTACGATATTGGGGATAAGTTTGGGTACCTGCAGGCTAACATTGAATTCGCTTTAGACCGTGAAGAACTGACAGATCAAGTGCAAAGCTATTTGTTGTCATTACAGGAACGTCTAACCGGTAAGTAATCTCAAAAAATTTCTATGTATCATCACACAAAAGAGCATGGTTTCTACTCAGTGAGTTAGATCCCTAAGAACAACGATAAAAGGGCTATGCTGAGCAAAATTTGCTAACAATGTTCAACATTATGTAAAAATTGGGGTAAAGTATGTCCGTTTGGATATGTTTTACTCCTCTTTTTTTGAAGGAAAACCATTTGGTGGAATGTTTGGTGAAAGTCCAACACAGGCTATATATTTTCATAATATTCAGCTGTATTTTCGTGTAAATAGCGCTAGAGTTAGTTTTTGCTTTATTTGTCAATGATTGCAGGCATCCAAAGTTTTAATGTCGAATTATGCTGAGAGATATCGGAGCGGAGGGAACTCACTTGATACCTTTTAATCTGCCTGCTGTAACCGGACGGGAAACAGATTATCTTTCCGAAGCAGTAAAGAACCAAAAATTATCGGGTGATGGGGAGTTTACCCAAAAGTGCAGCAAGTGGTTTGAGGAAAGGTTTCAATGTCCCAAAGTCCTGCTTACTACTTCCTGTACGCATGCGCTGGAGATGGCCGCTCTTTTGGCGGATATACGGGAAGGTGACGAAATCATAATGCCTTCCTATACTTTCGTATCTACTGCTAATGCTTTTGTCTTGCGAGGTGCTACAATTGTGTTTGTCGACATTCGCCCGGACACCATGAACATGGATGAAAAAGTCGTAGAAGACGCAATTACAAACAGGACAAAAGCGATAGTACCTGTACACTACGCCGGTGTGAGCTGTGAAATGGACACAATTCTCTCTCTTGCAAAGCGGTATGGTTTGCTTGTGATTGAGGATGCGGCCCAAGCGGTCATGAGTAGATATAAAGGGAAAGCTTTAGGGACAATTGGAGACATGGGGTGTTACAGTTTCCATGAAACGAAGAACTATAATTGCGGGGAGGGCGGCGCCATTGTTTTGCACGATAACGAATACATACAGAGGGCCGAAATACTTCGTGAAAAGGGTACAAACCGTACAGTGTTTTTCAGAGGGGAGATCGACAAGTACAGTTGGGTAGACATAGGCTCGTCCTATTTGCCCAGTGAGCTGAATGCCGCTTACTTGTATGCTCAATTGGAAATGGCTTCGGAAATCAATCGGAAGAGACTTGATTTGTGGAACCAATATTATACGGGGTTGCTCCCGTTGGCAGAACAAGGATATATAGATCTGCCTGTTGTTCCAGAAGGATGCGAACATAATGGACATATGTTCTATATCAAGGCAAAAAATCTGGAAGAAAGAACGGCGTTAATTGATTATCTCCTAAAGAACAATTGCAAGAGTGTATTCCATTATGTGCCTTTGCACAGTACCCATGCAGGAATTAAATTCGGCCGATTCCACGGGGAAGACCGGTATACGACAAGAGAGAGTGAGAGGCTCTTGCGCTTGCCTCTATTTTATAACTTAGAATCTGAGAAAGTTTCTTATATCATAAAAATCATCTATCAATTTTTTACAGGAGAATCATAATGTGCAAAAAGATTGTGATCGCTATTATATCGGATCTCAGAAATCAGGATGATTTTCAAGACATCTTGTCAAGATTTGAAGAAAAGAATTATACAATCCATTTGTTTAATGATGAGAAAAATGAATTGTCAATCCCGATCCTACCATCCCTTGTCCAGTATGTTCTGGAACAAGAAAAGGAGATTGCCACTCGTGTCGTTCTGTTATCAAATATATGGGAATGCGTGTTTGCGTGGTATCGTTGTTATAATGGGTTGGTAAATGATTTTGTTTATTTTATTGATCAAGAAGCGCCTCTTTCAAGCGTCAGAGAAATGGAGCATGGTCAGTTTTACAGACAGTTATACATGTTTAACAGTATTGAGAATGAGCAGCTAAGTGGGAAAATTTATCTTACCATGACCTCTGCAAATTACAGAGCGATGGCACCGTATTTGTTATGCAACAACCGTTATATCTATTTTCGTGATTTTGAGAATTTCGAGTATCATAGTTCTTCGTCAAAAGCGTTTGTGTGTAAAACGTACCAGTATCAATTTGAAGAGTTTACATTTGAAAGCTCTTTGCATCCCCAACCGGCTAATTATGAAACTGTCAGATTTTCAGCGCAGTTTCAAGAAAGTAAGCTTGAAATAAACGAACGATTTTTTCAATTGCTTGATGCAAATCATGAGTTTGCCGCTTACTTTTGTTTGTTCATTTACAGGATGGACGGAGTAGACATTAATACAAAAACAAAGGTAATCCATCAACTGTTTGATCATATTTGTACCATGAATGCAGAAGTGAAAGAGAAGGTCTACCGGCAAATTACCGAATGCTTGGAAACTAATTCGGATTTCGGCGAACGAGTATACTTTATGTCTCTGCTTGTGAAGTTACATCTTGATAGCAATTTGTTGGAGAAAATGATGAACGTATTATTGAAGGATGAAGAATATCTGCCTTACCATTATGCGTTCCTGATCAATCTGTTGTTTTACAAAAGTAAGGATCATATACGTACATATGACAACTTTATTGTAGATATGATTAAAGAATTGAACCGCTTAACCGAATATTACCGCGATCGTCTGATGCTACCCGGATCCGTTTCACGTAAGCCAAAACGGATTGCAATTCTAGTCGGACAACTGTTGGAACGTTTGCACTCTCCAACGTTATTGACTTTGAATTATGCAACACACTTGCGGCAGTACTGCCCTGAATATGAGATAAAAATATTTGTCGAGGATTTTTTTCTGTTCAGTAATGAAGAGTATATTTTTCCCCATATGTATTACTCTTTTCAATCCAAACTGTGTGAATCCGTGCACCAAGAGTTCTTAAACGGATTCGGAGTTGATATTTATTACTCAGATCCCGCGAAAGATCGGACAAACAGATTACGTGAAGATATAGAAGCGATTATTGACTTTGAACCTGAAGTCCTACTGGTGATCGGAAATGGGGTAACGCTGCCCGGGAACATCCTTTACAACTACTACCCGATCATTCATCTTTCACTTGGCGACATCACACAGTCCGAACATGCCGATCTGTATCTGGGCGGTGCTGATACGGAAAAAACCCAGACTGAATACAGGAGATACGGAATTAATAAGGAGCGCCTCTATTGCAGGCATAGTGTCGGCACCGTATTTCCCGTATCGTATGGGCATAAGGAACGAAAAGATTATGGTTTGGAAGAACAGGACTTTGTTATGGTAACGGTGGGAAACCGGTTGAATACCGAACTCGGACAAGATTTTATTGATATGTTGACGGGGTACCTGTATGAGCAAGCACAAGCAAAGTGGGTGATCTGCGGACAGACTGAGCTTCCATTAATACACGATGACCATCAGGAATTGCTTGACCAAAAGAAAATTATATTCATTGAATATGAAGACGATCTGCCTGCCTTGTATCGCATTTCCGACGTTTATGTGGATCCTCTCCGCCAAGGGGGAGGATACAGCGGAGCCATGGCGATGAATGAGGGAATCCCAGTGCTTACGATGCAAGGAAGTCATGTTGCGCTGTTTGTTGGCAAAGAGGACAGTTTCAGCGATTTGGAGGCATATAAGAACGAATTGCAGCGATTGCAGAAAGATAAAACTTATTATGCCAGCAGAGGGCAATTGATGAAGGAGCGTCTCCACAAAGAATTCAGTTTTGAGAAGACAGTGAAGGAACTTCGCGACTTTTTTGCAAAAGCGGAAGAACAATTTTTGAAACGAAAGGGAGAAGCGTAGGTTACAAGTACAAGCCTACGCTTTTTTGCGGCCTTATTTGACTAAAATAAATCGCAAGTATTTGAAGAGATGGTTGGCCAACGGAGAAATTTTATTTAGGTATTCCGCAATCGATTGTGCTGCCTCAAACGATTGTCCATGCATGACGGCTCCTTGTCCCAAAAACCATTGGAAACTCACTTCGCATTCTCTATAACCGGTTTTGAAACATTCATTTTCAAATTCATACGGATCTATACCTCCGAGGATCGATTTAATATATTCGGCTTTGTTAAATGTGTCTTTATCGATTCCAAACTCTTGCTCAACAACTGAATCCGTGTGAAGTACGGAGGAAATTTCCCTCTTTACGATATCGGACAGATTTTCCTCTTTGATTTGTATATTCGCTTCAAGTTCACTTATGGCTTGCCAAAACATTTTATTTGGTTCGAGATCTATATAAAAAACTCCGCCCGGCTTTAGAACGCGAAATGCTTCTTTTAAAATCACACGGTAATCCTCAACGTGGTGAATAAATGAATACGCAGTTACCACATCGAAGAAATTATCATCAAAAGGAAGTTTTTCCGCAGGAGTATTATGCAAGGTAATATAACCATTTGAGATATCCACTTGGTCCAACATAGCTTGGGTTACATCAACCCCATGAATCTCTGTAAACAAATCTTTTGCCAAGTCAATAATAAAACCGGTGCCGCATCCGATATCGAGAAGTTTTGATCCCCCTCTTTCTCTAATTTTTAACAACATGTCGCGCACTTTGGATTTGTTTTCGGGCCTGAAATGAGGCTCGTTATTATAGGACGAGGCCATAATGGTGTGAACCTCAATGTTTGCTTTTATAATTTCAGAACGCATTTTAATAACTCCCTTATTACGCAGTTTTGGTTGGAAAGGATTATTCTTGACCCGACTTATATAGCCTTTTATCATCTTCGGCAAAAAACTCTTCCATACTGGTTGGTAAACGGGTATCAAAACCGATGATGCGCCTTGCCTGATCGTTTAACTGATTCGATATCTCAGAAGGAATCATTCGAACCCAATCTAACCTTTGTTTCATATAGGGGCGGCAAGCATTCATTGTTAGTGAATGACGCCAATTTTCAGTCTTGTTCACTCCTGCCCGATGCCACACTCTCGCGTTGAAGACCAGTATAGAGCCTAGTTGACAGGTAATCTGCACACAGTTCTTTTCAAAGAGTTCCGGTGTTGGCACCACAGCACTGTGATGAGAGCCCGGTAACAGCTCCGTGCCTCCATTTTCGGCGGTAAATTCATCAAGAGCCCAGATAATCCCGATATTCGTAGGGTAAGTCGGTATAAATCTTGGACTGTCCACATGGATACGGCTTCCATAGTTTGTCCCGTGCGGAGGAAGTGAGGATGAGGTGAAAGCATACATGATCCAATAGTCACCAAGCAAAGGAGACAATATCCTCTGAATTCTGGGGTCTTCGAGAAGCTTTCCGAACATAAGATTCTGGCAAAGCAAGTCGTGCAAAAGATATTTGTCGAGAATACTTCTTTCCGGACCCAGGGGTTTATAATTGGCCAAGGCAATTTCCAACAATTCTTTTAGTTTTTCGCAGGTCTTGGCGTCGAGAAAATCGGGGAACAAACTGTAACCCCTTGTCTCCATGTTGTAGACATGTTCATCGATTTCGAGTTCCGAAATTTGACGAAATTGGGTAAAGTCAATTATAGTGGTTACCTCCCATCACTAGACTTGATACTTTTTTTATGAAATACTGAATTCGCTTTAATAAAAGAGTTTGACGGAACTAACGTGTGATCCGCTATAACCGCCCCGGCACCAATGAAAGAATGTTTACCAACAGTTACAAAACCACAAACGGTAGAGTTGGGCGAAAGAAACGTATTCTCTTGTATCACGCTGTCATGACTAACAACCACTCCGGGCCATAGGACCGCAAGTTCATGGATCTCTGAATTCATGTCCGCAATGGCCCCCATCATGACGATTGCACCCTTATGTATCTGGCTGGACCCACTTATAAGCGCGGTCGGATGAACAAGTTTTGGAACCTCAAAACCGTGAGCCACCACTTTTTCGTAAATCTTCCACCTTGCTTCCAAATTGTTGTATCCGATCGCAATCACAATGGAATATTCATCAGGAGAACAATGTTTTGCAATTTCATCAAATGTGCCTATTACATGGGTGCCAGGATAATAATCGTCGATAAACCCTGCAAAATCCAGGTGGCAGTCATGAACCAGATGCTTTACGACAAGAGCAAAATCTTTCGAGCCGTACACAAGAATTTTTTTCAAAAAAGCTCATCCTTTACCATGCTGGCCTGATTCTCTCCATCCCCAAATATAGTAGGGAGCATCCGGTCCGGTGTGAAAAAGCAAATCGAAAATCGAAACGTAATGATCGAACGGAGGAAAAAACTGTTCGTATTCGGGGTAACCGGAGTAATCTTTATATACTAACTGAATGTTTGACTGTGCAAATTTATCTTGGTCAATATAAGCGGCTGCATTTGGTCCGGAAATATAAATGTCTGCGTTTGTTTTCCCAAGCAAGTCAAGTAATCGGTCCAATTTTTTCCCTTCAGTCTGCAGTTCTCGCGAGTCTTTGAACACTACGGTAATCCCAAGAAAGTCGGTTGAAACAGTTTTAATAAGGTATTGGTTTAATTCGGACAAAGTGGTCCATTCGCTTTCCAGATAAACAAAACCGAGGAAGTCTTTGTATTTTCTGTAAAAAGGCGCTTTTGAATAGAACTGTTCAAGGGTTTTGTAATGGTCGGATGCCCACTTCTTATTCGGCAAATCCACCTCAAAAATAAGACGGTTAAGAGAAGCACCTACCGGAATCGTTAACCATTTTGTTCCTTTGGGAGTCTTAATTTTGTTTCGGTTCCGCCAGTCGTTTTTTGTAAATTGCACATCATCATAAAAGACAAATTCATCAACATCGTGGATAATATCAAAATAACCCTTCCAAGGAATGTAGTTAGATTGAAGAACGGCAACTGTTTTCATTGGTATGGCATCACTGCTTTCCCCGTTAATACATCCGCCTATATAAAATCTTCCACTGCCGCGAGACGATTCCTGCAGGAATAATCCACAAATTGGCATATATAATGATTTATAAGTATAATACAAGCCGGTGACACGGGACGGTGTTGCGAAACTCCTATTTTTGCTTTTTATCGTGATGGATTGGAGTCGATGAGATGCAGCAAGTATCTTGTACTGCGGATATTGTCTCGATCAAATAGAACTCTATCCCGGTGATGCACAGATGGAAGCGGTACGGGCTGAGTCCAAACTTTCAGACAAGAAGTAAAACCGCGAGGTTTTTGAAATAAAGGAAGTGACAAACAAACTTTGTTCCGCAAAGGGATTTTCCCCAGGTTTACATCGACGATGTCGGCGGACAGATACTGGCTATAAGATCGGCTTGTTATTGTCTTCGGTTTTACCGTCCCTTTCACCACAGCCTACATATACTTACACGATAATAAATCGTACAGACAACCGCCAATCGGCCGTTGGTTGTAACGATTACTAAACTTCGTCACAAATTCGTATTCCGGTGGCCAGCAACATATTCATCCACCCCCGATTCCAGAGCTGTTTGTTTGCATGTGGATAACGGTAAGCCCTGATTCATATACCACTGAATTGTTTTTACCAAACCTTCTTTGAATGGGACTGTGGGTTGCCACCCTAATTCTCTTTGAATTTTAGAAGAATCTATGGCATATCGTCGGTCATGACCTTTTCGATCCTCCACGAATTGGATTACCTTTTCGTCTATATGTCTGCTTGTTTCATTTGTTGGCAGCAGCTCACGAATTTTACTTATAAGCAGATTGATCAAGTCGATATTTTTCCATTCATTACCACCTCCGATATTATAGATTTCGCCAACTTGTCCTTTTTCCAAAATCATGTCAATCGCTGTGCAATGATCATCAACGTAGAGCCAATCCCTTACATTTTTTCCATCCCCATACAAGGGAAGAGGCTTTCCTGCAAGAAGGTTGTGAATCATCAAGGTAATGAACTTCTCGCGGTTCTGATAGGGTCCGTAATTATTTGAACAGCGACTGATTGTTATAGGCAAGTTATATGTTTCATAATAAGCATTACAGATCAAATCTGCCGAAGCTTTGGAAGCGGAGTACGGTGAACGGGGCTGGAGAGAAGACTCCTCAATAAAGTAGCCTGGTTCATCAAGAGAACCATAAACTTCATCAGTTGATATTTGGTGAAATCGTTCCACTTCATACTGTAAAGCGGCATCCAAAAGCACTTGTGTACCCAGAACGTTCGTGTACATAAATATGTGAGGATCCGCAATACTTCGGTCAACGTGAGATTCTGCTGCGAAATTAATGACAACGTTTGGTTTGTACAATGAAACACCCGATTTATTTCCTGTCTATAGCAAATATCCACTTTTTCAAAAACATAATTCCCGTGCTTGACTAATTCCGGATCTATTTCTCGCAAATTATTCAAATTTCCTGCATAAGTTAATTTATCTACGTTGATAATCTTGATCTGATCCCTATATTTCTTGAACATATAATGAATGAAATTGGCGCCAATAAATCCTGCTCCACCTGTTACTAAAATTCGCATCGCTTCTACTCCTTGATTTGATTTTTTGCCTTCAGCATAATTTGATTTCCATAAAAAAGGGATTCAAAGATTCCGGCATCCGTCCAATTTCCCTCGAGAATGTCATATTCCAATTCACCTAGTTCCACATAAATGTTGTTGACTGTGGTTATTTCCAATTCGCCTCTTTCTGAGGGTCTTATGTCTCTGATAATGTTGAAGACTTTCTCATCATACATATAATACCCGATAACAGCATAATCGGATTTTGGTTCCCTTGGTTTCTCTTCAATTTGAATCACTTTTTTTTCATCGATGGCCGCAACACCGTACCGTTCCGGATCCCCGACTTTTTTTAAGAGCACCCTGGCACCTTTTTGCTGCTTACGAAACTTTTCTACACTGCTTCTGATCGAAGTGTCACTTATGTTATCCCCAAGGATCATCGTACCACCTCTAAGGGAAATATCCTATTTAACTGATCGATTCTACAACACAAAACTACTTATCTTTATAATATTTTACCAGCGTTTCATGTAAATAGCGATATAGTTAGTTTTGCTTGATTTGTCAGTGGTTGCAGTCATTCAAAGTTTTAATTTCGAATTATTCTGAGAGATGTAGGAGCGGAGGGAACTTAATAAGTAATGGGAAACCCGTGATTTTATTAACTTTTTATTTAACTTGCATTTAATTTTTATATTTGGTATTTTATTACCAATTACTACTTTACTTAAAAATTCGGAACACTTATTCGCTTTGAGAAAGGAGGGTTACTTTTGAAGACTTTGATTGTTGACGAATCATCTGTATCGTATGCCAATCTATCCGCTTTACTAGAGAAATTGGGCGTTGAAGTTTTAGAAAAAGTTGCAACAGAAAATGAAATCACACGAACGATTGAACAGCATCACCCTGAACTGATACTCATGGATACCCGCTGCTCCTACCTCAACGGTATTCACACCATTCGAAAAATCAAAGAGCTGTACCCGGAAATCAATCTTGTTGTGATTACTGTATTCGAAGACTCCCAGTCGGTCAAAAATGCATTTGTTTCCGGCGTACAGGACATTATAACAAAACCGATCGAATCCCAACGTTTAGTTTCCTCGTTACAGAAGTTGGGGCTGCTGTCCGCGACGAATGGATCTGAGGCATCACCTGAACCTGAATCGAAAGGCGGCGAACCGCCAAATTTAATTGCAGTCGAAAAAGCAGTTTAGATTTCACCAATTCAAGATCCGCATTTTTAGACTACAGCCGGTTTCCGCTCTGGGAGACCGGCTGTGACTTGTCTATAAGAAATAAATATTTTTTGAATTTGTCAGGCGAAATAATATGGGAAGGATGCCCGAAGGAGCTACTATGGACATATTGCAGCAAATTGCTCAACTCATGGTGCTCAATAATAAGATTTTCTTCACCATTATGGCACATGAATTGGCTAAATGCGGGATCACGATCCCGCAGGCCGTTGTACTGGACACCATCAAGGCCTCCCCGGCCAAACTCAGGATATGGCTGATTCGTTTATAAGCTTGGGATTGGCTTTAATCTTGTCGATAGTTCTCGTTTATATGGCAATGGCGGGACAGTTTGAATCCCTATCGAGTCCGTTCATCATTATGTTTTCGATTCCTCCGACCTTCATCGGGGTTGTAGTAGGCCTGCTGATCATGGGTAAACCCTTGAGTATCATGGCTTTGATCGGTTACATCCTGCTGGTCGGGATCGTAGTGAACAACGCGATCGTTCTGATTGATGGCGATCGTCGGCGCAGGATGAAGCGGGGCTTTCCGGCAAATTAGCTGCGAACCAGGAGGTAAAGCTATCGCCCAAGATCGCAGGAAAAATTGCTGCAATACCTGTTTGCTTGGGTCAGGTGGAGCAAGCGAAAACAGCTCTCAAGAATGCTCAAGTGGCTTATGCCAATGCGCGGGTGAGTCTGGAGAATGCCGAGAAAAGAACTTCTGTAGATGTTTCCGAGGCTTCTGTCGACCAATCGTCAGTAGCCGTGCAAACGGCACGGGATCAATTGGCCAATGCAACGGTGATTTCCCCGTTTTCCGGGATTGTTGCCGCTGTAAACGGAGAAGTTGGAGAGATGGTTTCTCCCCAGGTGTCAGTCGTTACGGTAGTCGATGTTCAATCTTTAAAAGCGGAAAGTTAACCTGGCGGAAAATGAAATCATCGGGGTAAAAGCGGGCTGACCGCCGGAGACAAGGTGGTCGTAGCAGGCCAGACCCTCCTCGCCGATGGGACAAAGGTTAAAATTCAATAAACAACATCAGTAACTTCACTCATTTAGAAAGGACCGGTTCCCTGTGGCCGGTCCTTTGCTGTATAAAGTTGAAACACACTTTATTTTGCCGTGGCCGGCAGAACTCGTCGTATGAAAAACGCCAGAATGAACGCCACAACGATCAATATGGTAGCCACTACAAAAGCATCATTTATACCATTAATTGCCGATTGTTGTGAAACCAACCCGAACAATGTCTGTGCAGCGATACTTTGTCCAGCCTCTGGCGGAAGACCCGCTGACGCAGCCAGTTCTGTCCCGAATTGAGAAAGTTGTTGCGAAACAACCGGATTGTCAGCCGTAAGCATTTCCCCAAATGCCACTTGGTGTACAGTGGTCCGGTTCGTCATTACGGTGACCAAAAAAGCGGTCCCCAATGATCCGGCTACTTGGCGAATCGTATTTGACATGGCAGTCCCATGGCTGTTTAAACGAGGCGGCAGTTGGTTCATTCCGGCAGTCATAATCGGCATCATGAGGAGTGACATACCGAAACTGCGGACGATATAGATCGTCAGGATGGTAGAATAAGGCATATCCGTTGTCAACCGTGTAAACTGCCAGGTGGTGATTGCGGTGATAGCCAGTCCAACGACTGCCAGCCAGCGCGCTCCTATACGGTCGAAAATAGCGCCTGCCACCGGCCCCATAGCGGCCATAATTAATGCCCCCGGCAAGAGCAGCAGACCTGCCTGGAGAGGAGTAAAGCCTCTGATACTTTGCAAATAAATAGGCAAGAGCATCATACCGGCGAACAATGCCATTGTAATAACCGCATTAATTACAGTAGTTAAAGCATAAACATCAAATTTAAAAACACGAAATTCCAACATTGGCTTTTTCTCACTTAATTCCCGCCAAACGAACAGAATAAGTCCTGAAACCCCAACCACGAGACTGATGAGAACCTCCGCGCTATCCCACCCATTATTGCCCGCTTCACTAAAGCCGTACAAAATGCCGCCAAAACCGATTGTTGATAAAACTATCCCCAATAGATCAAATTTCGGGTACGTCAGTCTCAAAACATTTCTCATCCAGCGGGCAGCCAATAAAATGTCAAGTAAACCAATCGGCACCATTGCATAAAATAGAATTCTCCAAGAATGATTTTCGATAATCCAGCCTGCCACCGTAGGACCAACCGCCGGGGCAAACGCCATGGCAATTCCCATGATCCCCATAGCCGTACCCCTTTTTTCAGGGGGAAAGATTGTAAAAAACACGTTCATCATTAACGGCATTAAAATACCCGCACCCATAGCCTGAACAACCCGCCCTGCCATCATGATTGCAAAGTTGGGTGCCAATCCACATACAAGCGAACCTACAGTAAACAGACTCATTGCGCTAAGAAACAACGGACGGGTGCCAAACGTCTCCATCAAGAAAGCACTGACCGGAATTAACACGCCGTTTACCAACATAAATCCGGTAACCAGCCACTGCACTGTGGTAGCCGATACATTAAAATCGGTCATCATATGTGGAATTGCGATGTTAATCAGCGTTTGGTTAAGAATTGCCGTAAATGCGCCCAGCAGCAAGACGAAAACGATTTCGGTCGTATTAATATCCTGTTCCGTCGCTTCATTTGAGGTTACATTCGCCGTTCTTGTACGAGGTGTTTCAATTGGCGCACTGACAGGTCCCGCCACGTTCCCTGTCACCGTCGGTTCAATAAAAGCCGGATCTTCCAAAGGTTTGTGGATCGAATGGCCCGCCGTTCCCGCGCCCGTCCTTGCCGTACCGCGAAACATCACCTGATTTACGAGAGCAAAAACAACAATGGCCACCACCACATAAACGATTAGGTACCAGAACATTACGATCGCCCCCTTACATGTGGATTCTTACACTTGCACTCATACCAGGTACGATGTTAAGTCCTTTATATCCGTCAAGACGTACGGTAACCGGAATTACCTGGGTCACCTTCGTGTAGTTTGCAGTCGTGTTAGATGCAGGCAGCATGCTGAAGTTGCTTGCGGTTGACAGTCCGATTTTGTCTACCCGGCCGGTTAATGTAGTGCCAGGGAATGCATCCACATACACATCCACGGCTTGTCCTGTTTTTACATCATTAATGTTCGTCTCATTTACGTTGGCGGTGACCCATAAATGGTCCATGTCATAGGCACGTGCCAGAGGGGTGCCGGGGGCTACAAATGCATTTCTAACAGCTGTTTGTTGTACAATTGTGGCGTTTATCGGGAATATCAGATCTACCGCAGACAACACTCTTGCCACACCGCCAGCTGCTGCAGCGGGTGCACCAGCCGAAATGGTACCCACTCGATCCCCCGCATTGTAACGTTTCCCGATATCCCCGTTCCAATCGGTTAGCTGGCCGCCCGCAGTTGCATAAATCGTCACTTGTTGTCCATCAATTCTCGCATTATCCGTTGAAACATAATTGGCGCTTTGAATATAAAAGTAAAATGCTGCTACCCCGCCAGCAATTAACAGAACAAGTACAAGGATATTCACAACTAACACGCGTGCACTGTTCATCTGCCTATCAATCCTCCGTTTCAAAATGCAATTTCGTGGATAGTATGACCATTTTCATCATAAAATCTGTACCTTTTTGACGAATTTTCCATTGTTAAAAAAACAGCGATAACGGTCATACCGCTGCTCTTGCGGAAACCGGGAGGGGTAACAACTACTTTCAAACGGTCGGGGCTTAATCCCGACTTTTTTGTTTGCCATTTGGCCAAGAAGCGTCTAATATGATTACTAGGAAAAAATGTTTTTTGGGGGGGTTGCAGCTTGACGTTTCCTGCATCGGTAAACTTGCAGATTGTCACTACGATCGGCGCTGTCTGCATGGCTCTGTTAGTGATTTTTTTGCGGCTGCGCGCTTCTGCTAAGCCCGTTACGACGAAAAAAATCCTGATCCCGCCGTTGGGAATGACGACAGGGTATTTGATGTTTGTGGTTCCCCAGACACATATTCCGCTTCTATATGCACTTGCAGCAATATGTGCTGGCATAGTATTGTCCTATCCGCTGATCCGGACGTCAAAATTTGAAGCAAGAGACGGGCATATTTATATGCGTCGCTCCAAATCGTTTGCTCTTATTTTGCTGGCTCTTTTGGCAGTCCGTTTGGCTTTGCACAGCTACGTGGAACAGTTCATAAGCTTGCCGCAAACGGGTGCTGTGTTCTTCATTCTGGCATATGGAATGATCGTTCCTTGGCGGATTTGGATGTTTCAAAAATACCGACTTCTGCAAAAATATTCTCGGGCGTAACTCCATAGAATCATTCCCGGAGAGGTTGGCATCTGCAGCAAACAGGTGTCAATTTTTTTGTCAAAAAATCACCCCTTAAAGCAGTCGGCACTTCCAAACGGTTGCTGTGCCTTTTCTCTTTAAGGGGTGTTATCCTCTTAGTATCTGTCCGAAATGCTCTCTTTATACAGATTGGTTTGTTTCCGCCACTGGCTGTTTTCTTCGGAAAATCGATTTGAATTTCCTCGACAGGTATTTCCCGAAATCGTCAAACAACGAGTATACGACAGGAACCAATACCAGCGTGACCATCGTAGAGAACGTCAGACCAAACGCTACCACCGTAGCCATTGGCGCCTGAGTCTCTGCACCTTCCCCAAATCCGATTACGAGCGGCAGCATCGCCAGGACTGTGGTGGCAGTTGTCATGAGAATCGGCCGCAGACGTACCGGCCCCGCTTGCAGAATCGCCTCGTTGCGATCCAGACCTTTCTTTCGAAGCTGGTTCGTATAGTCGACCAACACAATCGCGTTGTTGACCACGATACCGAGCAGCATAATCATCCCTGTTAATGCATTGATGCTAAGCGATCTGCCTGTAAGCAACAGCCCCAATGCCGCCCCAACAAATGTCGGCGGCAACGAGAACATGATGATGAAAGGGCTGAACAGCGATTCAAACTGGCTGGCCATCACAATATAAATCAACACAATCGCCAGCGGCATCGCCAAGCCAAGACTTTTGAACGAATCATTCAGATCGTTTGTTTGACCGCCAAGCGATACGGTGTAACCGTCCGGAACCGGCAATTCATCCAACTTTTGTTGAATTTCCTGCTGAACCTTACCTTGGTTCGCATTGAAAAGATCCGATTCAATGGTAACTGTTCGCAACTGGTTCGTACGGTTGATCACCGCTGGTCCCACGCCAGGTGTTACGGTTACCACATCCAGGAGCGGCACCTGTGCGCCATTTGACGCTGCCACTGTCATTCGGGAAAGATTTTCATACTGTTTACCGAAATCCTGCGGATATTTCACAATCACATCAATCGCATTGTCAGCCGCACGGAACTGGGTAGCGGTTGTACCTTGGAAAGCGGTTCGTACTGCTGTGACAATTTGCCCGACTGTTAACCCGTATTGGGAGGCCCGGTCGCGGTTAATCGTCATTTGATACTGCGGAATTTGTCGATCGGCTGAATTCTGCACGTTACGGGTACCTTTAACGGAAGAAACCGCCTGTATGACCATATCACCGATTTTTGCCATGACGTTTGGATCATCGCCCGTGATCTGAACCTGTATCGGTGCGCCGCCGCGACCGAATCTACCGCTGCTGCTGACGGCTGATACGTTAATTTTCGCTCCGACAATATTGGCTGTTTTCTGGCGAACCTCTTCTACCACCTGGTCTGTCGAACGTGTTCGAGCTGACTTATTCACCAAGTTGACTGAGATATTCCCCCGATAAGTGGAAGCGGTCGCAAACGCTCCCCCACCGCCGCCGACCTGTGTAAATACGGTCGTCACTTCAGGTATCTTCTGAATAATCGATTCTACTTGCATAACAACTTTATTCGTAGTATCCAATTGCGTACCGGTCGCCATTTGAATATTCACACGGAATTGTCCTTGGTCTGTTGTTGGCGTCAATTCGAACCCGATCAGCGGGATCATCGCCAGACTTGCCACGAACATGGCGATCGTAGCACTGATGACTGTTTTCCGGTGACCGAGCGCCCACTTTAGCAGACGTCCATACCACCTGTTTAAACGATGAATGCCACGTTGAAATTTGGCCATCAGGTTATACCATTTAACCGGCTTCTGATCGTCTTCTTCCTCTTCATCCACTTGCGGCAAAAGACGGGAGGCCAGCATAGGCACCAATGTCAATGCTCCAAACAAAGCGGCAACGTGCGAGAAGCTGACGGTCAGAGCAAGTGGCCCAAACAACTGTGTAGCCAGTCCTTGCGTAAACGCAATAGGAGCAAATACGGCAATCTGTGACAAAGCGGATGCCATTACGGCTGTGCCCACTTCTGCCGTGCCCAGTTTGGCGGCATCCTTCGCATTATGCCCCTGATTTCGATAACGGAATATGCTCTCGATGACCACGACTGCAAAGTCTACCAAAGAACCGAGACCGAGCGCCAAACCACCCAAAGTTACGGTGTTGATCGTCTGATTACTGAAATACATCAAGGAGAACGTACTGATAATTGAGATCGGTATAACCACGCCAATTACCAGTGTGGTTCGGATTCTGCGCAAGAACAGGTATAGCACGATGATGGACAGCCCTGCACCCATCACTGTGTGTTCCAGCACGGTGTTAATCGAAGAATTGATAAAGGTAGATTGATCGGAAACAACGGTAATCTTAACCGTTTTTGGCAGCATCGACTGTAACTGGGGAATCAAATTGCGTACGTTCTGCGCCACTTGTACTGTGTTTCCGTCTGATACCTTGGTAATGTCAAGCGAGACGCTCGTTTGTCCATTCATTCTGGCTAACTGCGTAACCTCGGCAAACGTATCCTGAATGGTCGCGATATCTTTCAGGAAAATCTGATTGCCGCTACTTAACCGGATCGGTACATTTCCGATATCGTTTACATTTAGAAAATCCCCATTCATGTGGAGACTGAATTCACGATCCCCCTGTTTGACGCTGCCCGCATCGGCAGATGTGTTGTCACTCTGCAGAGCCTGTGTCACCTGATTGATCGTCAACCCATATGCCTGCATCTTGCCGGGATCCAGGCTGATATCAATTTCCCGTTTTTTACCACCCGTAATATTGACGGCAGCCACTCCATCCAAACGCGACAAACGCGGCTGCAACACATCATTGGCGAGACGATTCAATTCTACCGGATCCATATTGCCTGACAGCGACAATGTGATAATCGGTGCGCTGTTCGGGTCAATCCGGGTCACTGTAGGGGTATCGACATCAGTCGGCAACTGTCTGCGAACACGGTCCAGTTTATCCCGCATATCGTTTGTCGCCTGCTGCAGGTCAACCCCATAGTTAAATCGTACAACAACGCGGGAGGAGCCCTGCTGGGAAGTGGAATCCACTTCCTTTACATTGGGTACAGTAGCCATCGCGGATTCTATCCGTTTAGAAATCTGCTGCTCCACTTCATCCGGCGAAGCGCCCGGCCAACTCGTACTGACTACCGCAACCGGAATTTGCAGGTTAGGGTATAAGTCAACCCGCAAAAGAGGAATCGATATGAACCCCAGGATCAGCAGGACGACCATGATCATCGAAATTGTAACGGGTCTTTCTATTGAAAAATTTGCTATTTTCATTGTTTGCCACCCGATCCGTTTCCGTTTCCAGTGCTGCCATGATTGCTGTTTCCGTTGTTAGATCCGTTCCTTTTGGCATTTCCTTGGCCTTTGTCTGCTTCGCCATTTTGTCCGTTAGCGGAAGACTGTCCTTGGTTTGCAGCTTTATTTGGATCGGCACCCGGACCATTTTGAACCTGAACAGGGGTACCTTCCCCTAACAATTCCTGCCCCCCGACAACTAAAACATCCCCTGGTTTTAAACCATCCAGCACTTCTACTTTAGTAGACCCAATCACACCTAGCTTTAGCAACACTTGATGCGCCACATTGTTTTGGACCACGAATACTTTCGCGCCGTCCGCCGTTTGCACCAACGAACCGGATGGAATTTGGATTCCCTGATGGGTCTGCATTCCCTCAATGGTAACTTGGGCTACCATGCCGCTCTTCAGTTTCCCTTCCGGATTCGGAATTACCACCTCTGCGGGATAGGCTTTCACGTTCTGATCCACCACCGAACTGACCCGTGACAAAGTGGCTTTAATGGTTTCATTCCCCAACGACTGCACGGAAATCGTAACAGGCAAGCCAGGCGTTACGTTTGCAATAATCGTTTCCGGTATATTAAGATTCACTTTAACCGGATCCACTTGAGCCACAGTTACAACAGACGTCTGTGTACCTACAAAAGTCCCCATGTCCGCATCTTTCGATACAACTGTGCCTGTTACCGGTGAAGTAATGGTCGCTTCATTATACTGATTTTGAACCACTGCCAAGTTCGCACGTGCCTGCTCCAATTGAGCCGCTGCCACCTTTACCGAACCCTGCTGCAGAGGATCCCCATTCACTTGCGAGGCCTGGTATTGCTGCTGGGCAGCATCCAGTTTCGCTTTTGCCGTCTCCAGGTTCAGTTCAGCCGTATCTAACTGCTGCTTGGATACGGCACCCGAGTCGTACAGATTTTTCGTGCGCTCATAGTTTGTCTGTGCGTCATTCAAACTGACCTGCGCTTGCGTCAGTGCTGAACTAGCCTGACTGCTCGAATTGACCGCATCCGTTTTGGCTTTCTCATACTGTGCTTGCGCCACCTGCACGGCTGCCTGCTGCTGGTTCAGTTGAACTTCCAGATCGCTCGTATCCAACTGCGCCAACGTTTGCCCCGCTGTAACCTTATCGCCAATATTCACAAACACTTTGGCGATTTTCCCGCTTTGTTTAGAAACCACTTTAGTTTGTACATTGGACGCTACCTGTCCTGTTAACGTAACACTGCCACCGATAGATCCGGTTTGTACCAACATCGTATTGACAGGCACAGCTTTGGTCTGTCGACCTGCAGTCGGTTTGCTGCTGGAACAACCCGCTGTCAACGTTGCAACCGCGAAAACTGCTGCAATAGCAAGTCTTACACATCTCTTTTTCATATGCTCCTCCGTCCAGTTCACAATTCCCTTCAATAAATGTTTACACTAAGTTCTTTAATTTTTCTTTAATATTCTATCAAAAAGCGCGAAAAAAGAAGAGCAAGAAATCTCTTGCTCTTCTTACTTTCAATTTGCAGCGGTTGAAGAATTTTGCGGTGAAGCGGGTACAGGTGGTGTCTTCGGCTTTTTCTGCCTCATGAGAAAGACGAGAGGAATTGTACAAAACAAGGGAAGCGACGCGGCCAGAAACGTTTCTGCGATCGCCCGGGAGGCGGCTTCTTTTTGGGCTAATCCGATCAAAATTGACAAAGCGCCACCAGAAGCCGTTTTCGCGTCTACCCCAAAGGATGTAATATAACTGGCCAATCCGGTTTGAACCTGCGCCATCATTGCGTTTATCGAAGAAATATTAGAGCCAAATTCTACGATATGCAAGGCCTGCCGATTCTGCATAATCGTGGTCATCACCGCAATCCCAAACGAACCGGCCACCTGCCGCACCACATTCCCCATACCGGAAGCTTTCCCGATCAACCGGGGTGAAATAGCAGCAATGGCGTTCATACCTGCCGTGGTGAGCGGCATCATGCACAATCCAAGTCCAATTCCGCGTATCATCATGACTGTCCTCAACCAACTATTCGGAGTATCGATCGTCAATCGATGAAGTTCAAATGTCATCATACTGAGAATCGTCAACCCGACTACTCCCAGCGGAACAACTCCCACCTTGTCAAACAATTTACCTGCAACAGGCATCATGGCTGCCATGGCCAAAGCTTGCGGCATCAACAACAAGCCGGTATCAATCGGTGTAAGTCCCTGAATGTTCTGCAGATATACAGGGGTAAGAAAAATCCCGCCGTACAAACCGATCATGACCAGACTGGAACCGATCGTACTCATCGCAAACACCGGATTTTTCCACAACTTTACTTCGAGTAATGGATCTTCTTTTCCTGATTCCACCCAGATCAGCAGTGCCAAACTGAATGCGGCAACAAAAAACAGGCTGATGATATAAAGCGAACTCCAACCTTCCGATTGCCCTTGACTCAGTGCCAACAGTAAACTGCCTGCAGTCAGGGTCGATAACACAACACCTGACTTATCCAACTTCAAACTGCTGTTCGTCTCCGTTTCTTTCAGCGCAAAGAAGACGAACAAAATAGCGACCAGACCGATCGGTACATTCATCAGGAACAGCAGCCGCCAGCTCACATATTCAATTAAGTAGCCGCTAAGGGTGGGCCCTACAGCCGGGGCCACCATGGAGGCGACTCCCCAAAGTCCCAACGCCATGCCGACCTGTTCGCGCGGCACTACTTTGTAGATGATTGACATACTGAGCGGCATGATGACACCGCCGCCAATACCCTGTAAAATCCGGAATGCAATCAGTGTGTTATCACTCCACGCGGCAGCGCAGGCGAAAGAAAACGCAACGAAAATTGACAGCGCGATCAGATATGATTTCTTGTATCCATATCTCTCTCCGACAAAACCGCTGACAGGGATGATAATACCTGATGCCAACATGTAACCGGTGAGAACCCATTGAATATGATCCTGAGACGAACCGAATACGGACATCAGTTTCGGCAACGCAACGTTAATCAAACTGTTATTCAAAATCGCAACGAACGCACCCAAAATGACGGCAATTAACGCAATCCAATAATTGTTCTCGTTGTCCGGTTTCGATTGAACGCCGACAGCCTCTGAGTCTGTCACTTGAATCCCCCCTAATTAACCCGAACCTTTACTCCATCCTGCAGGTTGCTCGGTCGGATTACCAGTTTATCGGATTCACTGACGCCGGAATCTACCGTATACCAGTTGGCATCTTTTTGCTTGCCTTTGAATTCCACCATTTGCGCCTTATCTCCATTGACTTTGAACACGTACAATTTGCCGTCTTTCGGCAGCACTGTGGTTACCGGAATCTCGAGTTGAACCGGCCCGGAAGGCACAAACTGGACTTCGGCTACCAACCCGCTTTTCAGTGTTCCATCCGGATTCGGCAATTTAACTTTTACGGGGAACAAACTGCTGTTTGTGTCAGCGATTGGACTGACAAACGATACAGTGCCCGTAAATTGCTTGTCTCCCAAACTGGAGATGTGTACAATTGCTGAATCCCCGGCTTTAATTTTAGATACTGACGTATCCGGGACACTCACTTGCACTTCCGCCTCATCCAAATTGACTAAAGTTAACAGCGGAACGGACGGTGACGCCATTTCACCTGCATCGATATTCTTTTTGGTCACGACTCCAGAAATGGGAGCGACAATTTTCGAATCACTCAATACATTTTGCGCGGCCTGAAGCGCAGCTCTCGCTTGATTCACCTGAGCTTGCAGCGCATTCAACTGATTGGCGGTGGCACCCTCTTGTGCCAAACTGAGCTTTTGCTGCGCCTGTTCATATGTCGCTTTTGCACTTTGTAATTTCAGATCCGCATCATCATAACTTGATTTCGGAACCGCACCACTGGCATAAAGATTCTTGGTGCGTTCAAAATTGGTCTGCGCATTTTCGTAGGCTACCTTCGCACTATCGACAGCACTTTGCAACTGTGCAATTTCTTGCGGCCGCGCCCCATCTCTCGTATTTTGATAGTTTGCCTCGGCGGCCTGAACAGCAGATTGCGCCTGCTGGACCTGACTCAGATAGTCTTTCGAGTCCAGCTCCACCAGTACCTGGCCTTTTTCTACGTGCATACCTTCCTGTACGTTAACGGCGGCTACCCGACCGGCCAACTTCGATGCAACCTGGATTTCATCGTTGGCAACCACTTTACCGCTTGCCATTACGCCTTTTGTCACTGTGTATGTCTTCACATCAATTGCCTGATTCGAAGCAGTCGACGCGGGCGTTGAGCTGCCGCACCCAACAATCCCTCCCCATCCAAGCAACGAAACAGTAAGCAACGAAACGATCTTGGTTTTTCGGCTTTTTTGCAATACTTCTGGTTTCATTCTCGTTCCACCCTCAGTTCGATTTCAGATGAATTTTGATAACAGCACTCATACCGGGTGACAAATTGACATTTTGCTGGTCGTCAATTGAAATCTTGATCGGCACACGCTGCGTTACTTTGGTGAAGTTTCCACTTGTATTAACAGGCGGCAGCAATGAAAAAGTCGAATTGGTCGCTTCCCCGATTTCCTTCACCTTTCCAGTGAAGTGCTTGCCGGGAAACGTATCAACCGTAAACTCGACAAATTGACCCACGCTTAATTTATTAATGTAGGTTTCTTCGATATTGGCCTGCACATACAGTTTTTGCTTATCCACCACCATGGCGATCGCTTGGCCTGGCGCCACCACTTCTCCCGGTTCAGCCATTTTTTGAATGACCATGCCTGAAATCGGCGAGCGCAGCGTTGCTTGATCCAGCATTGTATTTGGCAACCCCACCGTATCCTGCTGGCCGACAATCTGGTTCTGCGCTACATAGTCACCTACATCAATATTCAACGTGTTCAACTTACCTGCCACTTTCGGCATCACGCGATAAATATCCCCGCTGATACGCGCATCATCTGTACTGACATAATGAGTCGACTGGTACCAGAAATAACCTCCGATGCCGCCACCGACGATCACCATCAGTGCAAGAATGAGGATCAAAACCTGCTTTCGATTTAACTTCATTGCTGCTTCCCATCCTTCTCCTCTAAATGATTGGATAATAGTTGAAGTGTTCGGACGACGGTGTCCAGTTCGGTTTGCGACAACCCTTCCAATAATGTAGAAAAATAATCGTCCCGCAGCACCGGAATCTGATTTTTGATTTCTTCAAACTTCTCTGTTTTGAAAATCCATACTGCACGTCGATCATCAAGATCCCGCCGACGTTCAACCAATCCTTGTTTCTCCAGGCGATCCACGATGCCAGATACCGTACTGTTTGACAGATTCACTGCTTCACTGATCTGCCCGATCATTTTCGGGCCCCCAAGTACCTCCTTCAACACCAAGATTTGCGGTACAGTAATGCAAAACCTGGCCAATTCCCTGTTTGCAATATGCGTGATTTGCCTATTGATTTTTCTAAGCAACTGACGGATCTCGGTTGCACTCATGTTCCCCCCTCCTCCTGGTATGCAGGAATCACAACCTGAAATGTTTGTATGCGAAATTTAATCATAAGAAGCATATTACAGCAAATTAAAAAAAATAACCAGTCTTGAAAATTAAGCATTTTACCAATTGTTCTATGGAAATACCGATTCTAACGGTGTTATTCGAATCCCGTTGAAGAATTCTCCCGTTTTCTTCCCCAACAATCCAACACCGGAAGCTCCATTTGAAGTGTAACCTGCTGACGGTTCCTTTATCTTAAATCCTTTATCGGCAGAATCAGCGACTCGTATCTGATTTCGGGGGCTATGTTCTTAGTGGGAATCTTGTGTACATTTGCGTTGAAGAAGATAATGGTAGGGGGGCCGACGTTTATTAGAGGAAAAATTGGATGTCGCCGTTCTTATATCCATAATTCAATTTCCGCTTTGATACATTAATAGGCCAAACTTTTGGTTCAAACGTTTTTGTTATCATTTTCAATTTGTCCTTTCTATTAACCTTGAACTTGTTCTTACTTTCATTTTCACCCGAATTTTCTTCACGTTTATCGTTTTCTGTTCTTTTATCCGTTTCATTCACTATTGGTTTATCATTGTTCTTCTCATGGTTAAACAAACTCGACATAGGCTACATGGTCGCCTCACTTTCAACATTATCATATGTTATTTTCTACCGTAAAATATTCCGTTCAAACATAGTGACTGACGCGATATTGCATGAAAAATGTTAGCTGCGTCATTGATATTAGCCTAGGGAGCTACCGGAGAAGATGGGTGCTGCACCTTCCAAACCCCGACATTTCCCGGGAATTATCGACATCAGAAACTAAGATTCACCTGTAATTACAACTCTTCCCCAACAAAAAACAGATCAGACCTTTAACACAAAAGGTCTGATCTGTAAAATTCGGTTTTTGCTTGATGCAGTCAATCCCGCTTGACGAACCCTGTCGATGCATGCAGCCAATTGCCACATTAATTGGGTGCCTCTGAATACCCTTCCGGCCGATTCACATGCCACTGCCAGGCAGACTCGATCATGTCCCGCAATCCGTACTTTGGACGCCAGTTCAACCGGGTCATGATCAATGATGCGTCCGCGACCAGCACTGCAGGATCCCCGGCCCGCCTTTCCGCCTCTATCGACCGGATCTCCCGTCCGGTTACCGTCCGTGCCATTTCAATCACTTCCCGAACTGTGTAGCCGTTACCCGTACCGACGTTCCACGCACCGCTCGCCATCCCCCTCTGCAGGGCTGCCAGCGCCAGCACATGCGCTTCCGCCAGATCAAGCACATGGATATAATCACGAATACAGGTGCCGTCAGGCGTATCATAATCTGTTCCAAAAATATGGATCGATTCTCTTTGACCTAACGCTGTTTTTAGTACAAGCGGGATCAGATGCGTCTCCGGATCATGATCCTCCCCAATTTCGCCGTTTAAACTGGCCCCGGCTGCATTGAAATAGCGAAGCGCTACCCACTTGACGCCATACGCTTCTTCCATCCAGCGAAGCGATTGTTCAATCATCAGCTTGGATTCTCCGTACGGATTCACGGGTTGCTTGCGAATCGTTTCCGAAATCGGAATTTGTTCAGGAATCCCATATACGGCGGCCGTAGATGAAAAAATAATATGGCGCACACCGCACTCCTGCAGTGTCGAGAATAGCTGGACACTTTTTCCTGTGTTCTCCAAAAAATACAAATCCGGCCGCTGCATCGACTCGCCCACCAGACTCTTGGCGGCAAAATGGATCACCGCATTCACATCATGCCGGACGACGATTTCTTTCACAAGCGCACGATCTGCAATATCACCGTGATAAAAAGATAGTTGTTCGGATGATGTACCTTTCAACGATTGCGACAGCACGTCAATCGCTTCCCGATGTCCGGTTGTCAGGTTATCGAGGACAACAACCGAATACCCTTTTTGAAGCAGCACCTGAACAGTATGGCTGCCGATATAGCCGGCTCCTCCCGTGACGAGAACGGTCTTCATTTTATTTCTCTCCATTTCTCACTTTACAATCAAAATTGCGCATAGTAAAAACTTGCTTAAGTACTCTTTAACTTACAAATCCATTAGAATGGTAAGTAGAAATCCAGTTCGTTATATTTGTCAAAAAACATTATTTGATTGTCTATTAAGAGTGTTACATCATAAATCTCTGGTCTCTCTAAATTTTTCAAACTGATTTCCAATGTATTTTTAATTTTATATTCTGTATTCTCCCATATAAAATTCGTTTGCGTATACATTTCTGTAATTTTAACTTTTATAGCAACAACGTCAAAGGTCTCCATGGGTACATTGAACTTGAACGTTATGCTGTCTTTATTCATATTGACTTCCTCAACAAAAATCCAATCACGAAAAAAAAGATTCCCCTTTTTCCCACCTCCTATTTTACTTTTCCACTTTTCCCGAGTCTTGGGACTTAGTAAATTAAGTAATGTTTTATATTCAGCTTCACTTCTACACCAAATATGTTTGAGATTCTCCAGATCCAGTTCATCTTTCACCACTACCTCTGCTTGGCGGTGATGTATGATTGAAGCCCTCTCATGAGGTTCAAACCAAGAATCATGATAGACTAATTGAAAAGGGATTTCTTTAAAATCGACTGCTTTCGAATAAATATTTGTAGAGGCTGCTGCCAAACTCCCTTTGCTAAAATATGCATCTTCCCTTGAAAGCAACTGCTTAGCGTCAAACATAAAATAGATAGGTACTGGACAATGTGATTGTAATTTACGTTGTGCTAGCGGCCTATATCCTTCATTCCTATTTTGTGTAGGTGTGCGGGGGCGAAAATACAATCTAACAAAATCTTTCCATCTTCCATCTGTTTGTTGAATAACCTCCGTACTGGCATTATCTGTTACCATGCCACCTGTTTTTTTAAGTTTATTTCTCGAAAAAAGTTTACCCTTTTCAAGTATCTCAACCGCATTGTTAATATTTGTAAAATGAAAAATAAATCTCGGCCACCAGGACCGAGAATCATCCAAAAAATCCGCCTTTTGTAATTGATCTATAAAGATGCGGATTTCATTTGCGTCTGATTTCGTATTCATTGTACATTTACCTCATATGCAGTTAGATGATTATCTGAAACAAAAGGAATGTATTGTAGACCAATTGGATTTTCCTTTATTTCTTGATAATTTGATGAAATCAAAACTGGATGTAAATAGGGTAGTTTATCAAGTAACGCAATTAAATAAGGAGAGTATCTTTCTAATCCATTAGGCATACTGCCAGTCATTACATAACCCAGACTCCGAATATGTTGCCAGAGATCTACCAACTGGTTAAAATACACACGATAAACGTTTCCAAGTGCTTTTATTTCAAGATTAATTTCGGGTTCTCTAATTACCGAAACTGTAAATCCAATCTTGTGATCCAAGGTGAAAAATGAATCTTCCTTAGCCAATATTTCATATAAATCTTCCCAAACCTCCGTAAACGGCATAGCTTCCGGCTCGCTTCTTAACCATTGTTTTGTTGCACGAATGTTCCGTTGTTCACTCGTAAATTGCCCTTGACGATACAAATGAATATAGACATCAATCGGAAGATTCTTTAAGTATTTTTCCATTAAAGGGCGCACTTCTGTATCCCAATTTAAGCCCCCGTTTCCACAACCAAGCATAGGAAAAGCAATTGATGTAATGCCTACATCAGCATATGTGTTAACAAACTTTTGTAAACCTGCTTCGATATATTCGATTTTCGAGGGATGTTTCCAATCCTTTTTGGTAGGAAAATTCAATATCCATTTGTGTTTTGTCCTATAAAGCCATAATTGACCAATGTTAAATTGCTTGTTTTCACAAAAAAGCTGGTATTGTTTAAACATTTCGGGGTAAATGGTCTTAAAATCTTTGGCTATTCCCTTCCCCATAACACCAACTGTATTAACCGTATTTACTAATACCCGCGCAGGACTCTTTAACAAGTCACCAACAACATAAGTGATCAAAACCATCACCTCATTTAAACCTTATTGCAATCATCATACAAGAACGTATGTTCGTTTTCAATAAAATCTTATATCCAAATATTCTACAGACAATTGTACAAGCCCTGTTTATTACTATCCCCAAAATTTAACGATACCGATTCATCGTATTCAAATGATTCCTAGTTGTTCCCGATTGGGTAATTTTGAAAACTGCCCAAATCATGCTGGTCATCATGAAAATCGGAACCGCCTGTCACGAGCAACTCATATTTTTCTGCCATCTGCTTGTAGCGCTTCACGTCTTGTTTATCGTGCTTGCGGTGCCACACCTCAAGTCCGTCAAACGAACAACCGGCAAGCAATTCGCGAACCAGATTGTCGTTATCGATCAAGACCGGATGCGCCATAACCGCATAGCCGCCCGCCTCGTGGATCAGATCAATCCCTTCCTGCGGGGAGAGGATTTTTTTGTCGACGGCAGCCGGACCTCCGTCCGCCAGGTATTTATCAAACACCGTCTGCACATCGGACACGTACCCTTTTTTGACGATCGCTTTCGCAATATGAGGACGGGCAATAACACCCTCCCCGCTGAATTCTTTTACATCTTCCAACGTAATCGGCATGTGCAATTCGGCAAACCGTTGAATGATCTGCAGCGCCCTGGCTTCCCGATCATCGCGAAATGCGGCCAACTTATCATGCAAATTTCGCCAGTCAGACATGTTATAACCGAGAATATCGACGTTTTTGCCTTTATATTTGGTACTGATCTCGACACCCGGAAGGACCTGCAGCCCCAGTTCCATCCCCGCTTGCTGCGCTTCCTCCACACCGGCCAGCGTGTCATGATCCGTAATGGCAATCGTCTTTAACCCTGTCTCTTTCGCTTTGCGAACCAAATCTTTTGGCGCATACACCCCATCGGAAGCGGTCGTGTGCATGTGCAAATCAAATGTGCCCAGTTCCAAATCGTTTATTATTCGCACCAGATATATCCCCCAGTTCTTGATGACCTTTACCGGCCTGTTACGTCACAGACGATTCAATATATCATGTTGACCGCATCGATATAAATAGATGGCATCCTCCGTCATCTCAAACACAATACGAAGATCCATGGACGCGGAAGCCTCCCATAGCGCTTCTGTTCCTTGAATACGTTTGACCCGTAACGATGGATGTCGAAAATCACGACCCATCAGTTCCAGCGCGCAGATAATTCGTTTTTGTTCCTCTTTGGAACCGAGTTTTTTAAAAACTTTTACAAATCTGTCGGAGCGGACAACAATCATGTTTCCGACTCCTTCTCAAGTTCTTCCAACAGTTCATCCATGGAGGCGTGAGTTTTAAATCTTCCTTCCTGGAAGTCCTCGCGCGCTTCTTTCATCCCTTCTTGCCATTCTTTTGTCCAAAACCACGCTTGATCAGCCGGTATCGTCTTCATCGGAGTCAGAACGACCCGTCCGTTCTCTTCGATTTCAACCTGAAACAAGTCCCCTTCTTCTATAGGAAGATGTTTTTTGAGCAGCCCGAGGTTTACAAGATTTTTCTTCTGCAGTTGGATGTTGCCTATGATCTTCGACACAGAAATTCCACCTTTCCGAAATTCCGAAATTCCGAAATTCCGAAATTCCGAATTTCCTTCAACCCGATCATAACACCTTCCTGAATGAAATGCAATTGGACACCAAAGTCATCGCTCGGCCCGTTCCTTTTGTTTCAAAGGTGGCGGACTCATCTTTGCCATGAACACACTCAGCCGAAGTCCCCCTTTATTTCACAAAAGCTTAACAGATGACAGAACAAGAATGACAATCAGAACGATCCGCAAAATCAGGTCCGGAATTTTGACACTCATTCTGCTGCCAACAAGCACCCCTATAATTGATCCGGCCGTTAAATTCAATACCATTCGAAGATCAATAGTACCAATGCCCCAATGAATCAATGCGGCAAGCGCCGTGATCAAAACACCATGAACAATATCTGTACCTACCAGCTTGGACACGGATAACGGATAAAAATATAATAAAAGCGCCATAAACAAAGTCCCGCTTCCCACCGAAGTCACCGCCACCAGGAAACCAACCAGAAACCCGATGACTGCAACAAGATAGCGATTCATATGAGAAGTCGCGAACGGTTCTCGCTGCACGGCATGTATGGAACTTCCTCGAAAGGATTTGATAACCTGCAGAATCATAATCAGTGCGATAAATAGAAAAACAATCGCCAATGTTTTGCTCATCCAGATTTCCGATTGGCCACCCGCCGACTGTTTCAACAGGCGAACGCAAAATCCGCCCAGCAGCGTTCCCGGCACGCTTCCCATCGCCACATATCTCAACAGGGCGAAATCTACCGTTTTTTGCCGCCAATGCTGCCAGGCTCCGAATAGCTTGGTCGTCGCAGCAAACACCAGATCGGTTCCGACCGCGATGGAAGGAGCGACTCCAAAGCCCAAAATTAATAGGGGGGTCATTAACAATCCGCCCCCCATGCCCGTCATACCTATCATGGCTCCCACAAAAAATCCGCCGACTATCATCCAGAGATTCATTCCGATGTCCCCGCTCTGAAACGTTCAAATTGTAATTGTTTATTCTGCTCTTCCTCTTTCACAGCCTCAATACGCATTCTTATTAACAAACCCATTAACCACCGTTTTCCACACAATCTTCAAATCCATTGCAAAGGTCCAGTTCTCAATATAATGTATATCATACTTGATACGTTCTTCAATCGACGTGTCGCCGCGCCAGCCGTTGATCTGCGCCCAGCCGGTGATCCCCGGGCGAACACGGTGCTTGATCATGTATTTCGGAATATCCTCTTTAAACTGTTCGACAAAATAAGGCCGTTCCGGACGCGGACCGATAATGCTCATATCTCCCTTCAGCACATTAAAGAACTGGGGGAGCTCATCCAAACTGGTTTTTCGCAAGAAAGAACCAAACTTCGTTCGACGGGGGTCATTTTCCACCGTCCACTGCGTATCCGACGATTCATCCGTGCTGACCCGCATTGAGCGAAACTTGTACATTTTAAAAATCCGGCGGTTTTTCCCTACCCGTTCCTGCGCGAACAGAACAGGGCCGGGCGATGTAAGTTTGACACCGACCGCAATGATGAGAAGCAGCGGGGAAAGTACCAATAAAGCCGCCAACGAAAACCCGATGTCAAAAATCCGCTTGATGCCCGCATTCATCGCCTCGTCCAAAGGCACATGCCGCACATCGATCATCGGAATGCCGCCGACTTCTTCAAATTTCGGTTTGGCAGGCAGGTAGTTGAAATAGTCCGGGATGATGAGCGCCTGAATGCCCATTTTTTCACACAGGCTGATAATCTGTCCAATCTTATGATGTGCCTCGATGGGCAGCGCCAATACCACCTGATCGATCAAATGGCTGTTTAAAACGGTTTCCAGTTCGTCTATCGTTCCCAAAATTGGCACATCATCCACCGTTTCGGCAACCGGATACAGTCGGTCGTCCAGAAATCCCAGCACTTCAAATCCGAACTGTCTGTTATCCGTGATCAGTTTCAGTACATTCCGGCCCAACGGACCAGCCCCAATAATCAGCATAAACTTTTTGTTGTATCCCATCGATCGCATTCGCCGTAAAACCATCCGCAAACCGATCCGTTCCATTGAAAGGAAAACAACAGACAGGCCCATAAACATCCCCAGTACCGCACGGGAAACGTGAATTTCTTTAATAAAGAACAGGATACTCATCAGAATCAGAACGCCCGTCACTGAACTTTTGACAATCTGCGTCAATTCACTCCGAAGCCTCCGGGTTCGATGGGGCGTGTACAGCCCATATATCGAATTGGTAATCAAATAGACGAGAATCATGGCTATGGCGATTCCTACGTAACCCAATTCGCCAATTGAATCGGTCGAATCCATCAATCCGGAGCGGAATTTCAGAAACCATGCCAAATAGAACGCAAGGGCAACTACGCTCGCATCAAGCAGTATAAGTATGCGATTGAGAAGGGTTTGATAAGAGCGGATCATGCTGCTTCCCTCGCTTTTTGAACAGGTTTAACGTTGCAACCATCACGTAACGCGACAAGATTCCTAAATAGACCAGCCAGTTTACCAGAAATATAGAATTTCCGGCATGATGTTTCCGGTAATAAAGGATCATAGCCCTGTGGAACTCCCAAATCATGCGGTACTTCTTTTTCGCACTGCTGGCCCCTTTATAATGAATGATACTTGTTTTCGGATAATACCAAATCTGCCAACCGGCCTGTTTGATCCGATAGCACCAATCAATATCTTCGCCATACATAAAAAACTGGTCGTCAAGCATCCCGACCTGGTCAATCGTTTCCCGCCGCACCATCATAAACGCACCAACCAGACAATCTACCTGATACATTTCGTTTTCATCGAGATATGTCAGATTGTAGGAGGCAAAGCGCGGGCTTTGCGGAAACAATTTGTCCAGTTTTAACGCCTGGTACAAGGAATTCATCGGTGTCGGAAAACTGCGGCGACAAGCCAAATCAAGCGTTCCGTCCGGTTTAACGACTTTGCATCCAGCCGCACCGATCTTTGAATGACCATCCATATATGTAATCATCGTATGAAACGTTGATTCCTGCACAATGGTGTCGGAATTTAACAGCAGTATATAGCGACCCGTTGCCTGTTCAATCGCCTGGTTGTTAGCTGCTGCGAATCCCTCGTTCTTTTGATTACGGATAATCTTCACCTGTGGATACAGATCCGTTACTGCCTCTGGACTTCCATCGGATGAAGCGTTATCTACCACAAATACTTCCAAGTAAAGCCCTGAAGTGTGACGAAACACTGAATCGAGCGTTTGGATCAGGAGGTCTTTGGTGTTGTAACTGACGATGACAATTGACAGATCCATAAGAACCTCCTAGCAAGCATTTCTCTCATTATATCATTTTTATGTCAACTGATTTCCGCATTTTTTAATGAAGGATGAATTTGATCTTTCTGGGATAAAACGGGGTTATCAGTCGGCCACGGAATTCCAATCTCCGGGTCATTCCACAGAATCCCGCGATCATGTTCGGGTGAATAAAACTCGTCCACTTTATAGAATACCATCGTATTCGGTTCAATTGTACAGAATCCGTGGGCAAATCCTTTCGGAATCAGCAACTGCTTCTTATTCGCAACGCTTAACTCGACTGCCACCCACTGACCAAACGTTGGAGAATTTTTTCGGATATCAACCGCTACATCATAGATGGCACCAGACAAGACACGGACCAATTTGGTTTGCGCTTTCGGCTCCAATTGGTAATGCAATCCACGCAGCGTACCCACTTCCACGGATAACGACTGGTTGTCCTGCACAAAATTAAAGTCCAGGCCTAATCCTCGGAACTTCTCCTGATTGTAACTTTCCATAAAAAAACCGCGATGATCTTCAAACACATCCGGTTCGATGATGAATACTCCCGATAATTTCGTTTCTGTGATCTTCATGATAACCACCCTTTAAAAGAAACGATAGACCTCATGATACGGTACTGTTCGTTTCTGTTTAATCCATTTGCGCCATTTGATCAAATGGGGCAAATTTCTAAACAAGATTTTCCAAGCAGACAATACGTTTGGCTCCCTTACCATCATGTACAGAAATGCCGCCAGTTCATAAGGCAATATAAACGGTAGATGGAGCAGAAAGAAAAATAAACTCTCGTTTTTTAGCATCATCTGATAACGATTAATATAAGAGTGTTGGCGAATCCGCACCGACTGTTTAGATCGCTTCCCCGTTTTCCAACCACGTTCATGGTACGCAACGGCGTCCGGCACATAAACAGCTTTCCACCCTAACAACTGACCGCGCCACGCCACATCGACATCTTCTTTGTAGGCAAAGAAAGATTCATCAAAAAATTGGCAGTTTAAGCTAATGTCCTCAATCATTTCTCGTCGGTACAAAGCGGCAGCACCCGATACGCCAAATACTTCTTGAACTGAGTTCCATCGATCTGCAGGTTGGTTGACTCCCCGATCAAACGCCCTGCGGGATTTAGTGATTAAGATACCTGTGCTGTCAATTTGATCGACTGCAGAGGCAAGCAACAATTTGCCGGTGGCCGCCCCAATTTCAGGGTCTTGTTTCGCATGATCTAGCAATCTCTCAACATAACCAGGATTAAGAACCACATCCGGATTTAAGATTAAACAATAATCGCTGTTCGATATCCGAATCGCTTGATTATGGGCGGCTGCAAACCCCAAATTTGTGTTATTCTGCACAAACTTAATTTTATTGTTATACGCTTGTAGTATTTCCGAAGTACCATCATGGGAATCATTGTCGATCACTATGATTTGGTCAATCGGGCAGGTCTGCTTGAATACGGACGCTAAACAGGTTTCGATATCACGAGCAGAGTTATATGTGACAATATGAACACTCACTTTTGACATCGGAATCATCCCGGTCAGAAATTTTGGTTTTTGAATTCCTGCATGAAATCTTTCAACGCTTCCCGCCAGTGCCGTAGATCGGAGAGACCGTTTGTCCGAATGGCCATGTGATCGAGTACAGAGTAGTTCGGTCTGGCTGCAGGACGGGGAAATTCTTCTGTGGTACAAGGATTCACATTTACCGTGATGCCACTTTCTTCGAAGATTGCATTCGCAAACTCAAACCAGGAACAAACCCCTGCATTGGTTGCGTGATAAATTCCATAAAAATCGGTTGTTATCAATTGCTCAAGAAAATGAGCCAAATCGACCGTATACGTGGGCGAACCGATCTGGTCATTTACCACTTGAAGTGACTCCCGTTCCTTGCCCAGCTTCAACATGGTTTTGACAAAATTATTACCGTGCAGGCCATACACCCAAGATGTTCTCACAATGAAATGCTTGGTTGTCATCGTTTGTACAAACTGTTCACCAGCATGTTTTGATTTTCCATACACGTTGATAGGGTTGGTATGGTCATATTCCCTGTACGGGCTTTCAGCCATTCCGTCAAATACGTAATCGGTACTGATATAACAAATCTTGCCTTCGACTTCTCGGGAAGCAAGGGCAATATTTCTCGTTCCCAACGCATTTAAACGATATGCCTGATCTTCTTCCGATTCGGCGAGATCAACAGCCGTATAAGCAGCCGCATGTATGATTATATCTGGTCTGATTGAACGAACCACTTCACGGCACTGTGTCAGATCTGTGATATCCAATCTATCACGGCCAAACCCGTGTACTTCGTGACGTTCACTTAAAATTTTCACAACATCTTTCCCGAGTTGTCCATTTGCACCTGTCACCAGTACTCTCATTTATTAGCACCCAACCGCTCTCCATATTGTTTCTCGTAATATTCCTGATAAGCTCCCGACTGAATCCGTTTCCACCAATCCTGATGGTCAAGATACCATCGGATTGTTTCCTTGATACCAGTTTCAAACGTATATTTTGGTTGCCACCCCAATTCCGTTTTAATCTTTTTCGCGTCAATCCCGTAACGGCGGTCATGCCCGAGACGATCTGACACAAATCGAATAAGGGATTCCGGTTTACCCAATTCGTGCAGAATCGTTTTTACAATATCAATATTAGTTCTCTCATTATTGCCACCAATGTTGTATACTTCCCCGTTTTTCCCTTTGTGAATCACGAGATCGATGGCCGAACAGTGATCGTAAACATGCAGCCAGTCTCGGATATTCAAACCGTCACCATACACGGGCAGAGGCTTGTCCGATAGAGCATTGGCAATCATCAACGGTATCAGTTTTTCTGGAAACTGATACGGTCCGTAATTGTTGGAACAACGGGTAATGTTAACCGGCAGACCAAACGTTTCATGATACACCCGGACAAGCAAGTCGGCCCCCGCTTTACTCGCCGAATAAGGACTGTTTGGAGCGAGCGATGTTTGTTCTGTAAACAGTCCCGTTTCCCCTAATGTACCATATACCTCATCAGTTGATACCTGAACATATTTTTTAACTCCATATTTTTTTGCCACATCGAGCAACACCTGTGTTCCCATCACATTCGTTTTAACAAATATATCTGGGTCCGTGATACTCCGGTCAACATGAGATTCCGCAGCAAAGTTAACTACCACGTCAACTCCACGTTTAAAAAGCTCATCAACCAATTGGCGGTCTATGATATCCCCTTTTACAAAGGAGTAATTAGAATGTCTTTCAATATTGTGCAGATTCTCAAGGTTTCCAGCGTACGTTAAAGCATCCAGATTGATAATTTGATAATTCGGGTACTTATTAATCATGTAGTGGACGAAGTTACTGCCTATAAATCCTGCTCCACCGGTAATAAGAAGTCTCATTTCATTCCACTCCGCTTTATTATAGTTTCAACTTACCGAAATCGTCCCCAAAGTAAAGATCCTTTGCCAGCTCATTGGCGCGTGTTAAGGATCCATGAGTACCTGCATCTGTCCACCATCCCTGCAGAACATCATAGGTCAGCTCATTACTCTGAATATAGGCATTATTAACATCTGTGATTTCCAATTCCCCCCGGCCGGATGGAACTAGGGTTTTGATGATATCGAATACACGACTGTCATACATATAGATACCCGTTACTGCAAAAGAGCTCTTGGGAACTGAAGGTTTTTCCTCAATCGAAACAATCTTGTCACCCTGCAGTTCCGGAACTCCGTACCGTTTAGGATCGTGTACTTCTTTAATCAAGATTTTGGCGCCTTTTTGCTGTTGCTTAAAGTTTTTAACATAATCTATTATGCTATCAGAGAACACATTGTCTCCAAGAATCACAACCATTTGCTCGTTTCCGACAAACGCTTCCGCCAATCCCAGAGCTTGGGCAATTCCACCTGCTTGGTCTTGAACCTTGTAAGTAAATTCTACACCTAATTCACGGCCACTTCCCAAAAGGTTGACCACATCCCCCATGTGATCCTTTCCGGTCACAATAAGGATTTCCTGAATATCTGCTTCACGCAGTTTATAAATAGCGTGAAAAATCATCGGGTATTTACCTACAGGCAGTAAGTGCTTATTTGTTACTTTTGTAAGTGGATAAAGACGGGATCCAGTTCCACCCGCCAGGATAATGCCTTTCATTCTATTTCCTCCCGGTTGTGTGTGATCGGACTAACATAACACTTAACATCATACTTTTTTAAAGCTAAATTGAGAAGAATCTTTAGCAGTGTAATATTTCCCTTTAGTGGACTAATTTTTGTAGGGGTTTTACCGGTTTTCGGGTACTTTCGGATAACGGGAATTTCTTTTACTTTATATCCCATTCTAGGGGCTTTGACAGAAAGATAGGCTAAGAGTTCATATGTGTCAAATAGGTCCCTGAAAGGTTGAACTCTCGGATCCAGCAAAAGTCTACGGGAATGTCCACGAAACCCATTCGTAGTATCCGAATATTTAAATCCAGATAACATAGAAATGACCGGAACATGAATTAACTTAATGGCAAGTCTTCGAATCAACGGTGTATTGATTGCCTGACCGCCTGGTACATGTCGGGAACCTTGTACAAAATCCGCACTGGATTCCAGTTCTTTGATAAAGTCAGGGATCGACTCCATACTATCCTTGTTGTTACCATCAACTGTAACAATTCCTTCGTATCCCTCCCGAATCGCATACGCGAATCCCATACGCAATTGTGCGCTGAGCTTTCCTTTATCCGTTTTCACAAGCAACGCCTTGACTCCCATGGATTTGAGAAAATCCAATTCCAATGAACCATCGGTACTTCCGCCATCCGCAATGATGATATCTATCCCCTTGGCGACCTCGGCCATCCTCTGCAATTGATTACGAATTCTTTCCCCTTCATTGATAACAGGAATACAAACACAATACTTTGATGCGCGTTCCTTAAGTTCGATTAAATTATGTTTTGGTATTTGCCAACTATCATCATTCATTTTCATTCCATATACCTCATTTTACGTTAATTTCCATATGTCTTCACCACAAATTCTATAGCCGATCTTACCGACGAGAAATTAGAGTCCGACAATCCACTTTTCATTTCAATCGAAACCCAATTCCTGTATCCCAGCGACTTCAAAGCTTCAGCTATTTTCAAATGTTCGTCTTGTCGCTCCCCTACCAGTTGAAGATAAGGCTCACTGATATGAAAATGATTTAGAAACGGCAAACACTTTTCCAGGGTTGAATAATAATCTTCACCATTTAATATCATGGCCGCACTGTCGAGGTGCAAACCAAATCCAGGGCTGTTCACTTCTTTTACCAGTTCAAGTCCTTGAAGCGAAGTGTTTATAAAATCACAACCATATTCCGCTGGATTCGGTTCTATACAAAATTTCACATTACACTTCTCTGCAATTTTGCCCAGATCGGAGAAAAATTCTGTTGCTATGGTCCATACCTTTCTCTTATCCAAGTTTCGGACTGACCGGTTTTTGGGGGATCCAAACACTAACACATGAATTCCAAGCTTTGAAGACAAAACAATAATCTTTGACAGATACTCTTTCGTTTTTAACCTGACATCTTCATCGTCAAAAATCGTTAACTCTGGACGGCCGAAGAGCAAAGATTGCATGGCAACAATCTCAATATTTTTGCCTTCCCAGAATTGTCTGTAACCCCTGATTGAAACACCATCCTGCTCGAGAGGAGTTTCCCATATTTTTGTAGGGGCGATTTCAACTCCCCGAATCGAAAGTGATTGCATCAATGCGGAAATCTCTTCTTCTTCAGGATTGTCCCAAGCAATGTTAGAAATAGAAATTTTCATTATTCAACCCTCTTTTGCTCGGCAACAAATTGTTTTATCTGTTCGAGCACATGCTGTTTCGAACACATATAGTTTAAGTCTTCTCCAAAGAGGTTTGAAAACTTGGAACGCATGTCGTAGTATACTGATGGTTTCTCAGTAACATTTGAAAAGTCAACTCCAAAGCAGTTTAAAGCAACTTCCTTTGCAGTGACCGGTTCGGTTGCGAAATTCACGATTTCAAGATTGTTCTCAAGTGCTATTTGAATGTCCTTCCATAAATTCTTCAAATTATAGAACTGGAAGGCACTTTCATAATGGGTCAGATGCAGGCAGTTATTGTTAAGTAGATCATAAATAAAATTTTTCTTGAGGCCTGTACCGAAAAGTCCGGGCAACCTAATGGTCAAAGTATCCTTACAATGCTCTCTTGCAAACTGTTCCAGATAAAATCTATGTCTGCCATAAGGATCGATTTCACCCGGCTCGATTACCGTATCTTCATCTACCAGAATAGGATTTTTGTAAACATCCACTGTGGAAATAAGAATAAACTTTTTTGTCTCCACTTCTTTCAGATTTTCAATCAAAGAATTGATATTCCGTAAATCCTCTTCAGGATTTTGATTCGCTTTCCATTTAACGGCAGAGGCACCTGCACAAACGATCAAATCAAAATTTTTACCCTTTATATCTGATATGTTCTTTGAATTGAACAAGCTGTCAAAAGTGGTCTGCTTAAGCAGCGTTTGGCCAACGAATCCTGTGTAGCCTATTAAACATCGACTCATACAGATTCTCCTTCCAAAGTTTTCAAGAACTCATTCCTTGCAGCAGTGGCTGCCGCTTCCAGTTCTGCAAAATTTGGCATTAGGTAATGTTCTTTATCTTTGTAGACCTCTACTGATTTCAAACTGTAAAAAGGCCTGTCCTGCACTTCAATAAGAACCCGGGCAAGATATTCCCCCAGCATCCCCAAGATAAAAAACAATCCTGCAAATCCGGTTGCCACTAGGATCATAATAGTGGTCCAGCCTTCGACCACTTTTTCGTTAAACAAATAGTTGTAAAATGCATATCCGATCATCAAAACCGAAAACAGAAAGAACCCTAGAGACAGATAATGAGCAACTTTTAAACCGTAGTTAGAAAAGGATACTATAACATCAAACGCCAAAGTAACGTTTTCTCTATTAAGTTTTTTAGGAGGTTTTTTGACTTCGGGAAGCGGTTCATATTCCAACTTGGTTTGCCCGTAACCTGTGAATGCATAAAGAGCCTTTCTGTATCTTACTTTTTCTTTATGATTAAGCATCGCGTTCAAAGCCCTACGTGATACTATTTTTAGACTTTCGGTCGATAAACTCAGATCCAGAAAAGATAACTTGTTAATTAATGCGTAAAAGAGTCTCGAATTGATTCCAGGTTTCTTTGAGGAAGCCGCCGAAACAATATCGTATCCGCTTGTCGCGGTTTTGAACAATTGGTTCAGGATATTGACTGGATAATCCATGATCGTCGATTCGATCTCGAACACGAATTCTCCAACAGACCTGTTCAATCCGGCCAACATCGCCAACTCTATTCCATGTTTCCTAGAAGTCCGGTGAAAAATGCCGGTTTACGGTGTGGAATGGCCTTATGCACGAAAAAATAGCTGAACATAACCTGGAAATGGCAGAGGTTAGAGTTTCTTCCCTGATCACGGATTCCGGATTTTGGCATGCCAAAATACCGGTTTGAGGTCGTTTTTTCTTAAACCGGCATAACCTTTTCAAATTTTGGACGATGGCGGTCAGTAATGTCTGCTCTTGCATACTCTCCAGCCCCCTACTCCGTGCACGATCCAGCCCGTGCACCGTTTTTGCTTCTGCAAAGGCATGTTCGCAACGAGTACGCCTTTTTTGGATCTGTCGATACTTGCCTTCCAGTTGGATTCGTTTGGCTTTGTTTTTGATCAGAACTTCTTGTACTTTGACCTCTCTTTTTCCCTGTTTTTCTGGATCATGGGTTTGTCTGTTCCAGGTTGGGATCGGTTAAAGTTCCAGATTCCGAAGCGAAACAAGCGGAATCATCCCTTGTGCAAATAATGCGCCAAGATATTCCGGGGTTCCATATGCTTTGTCGGCGGATACGGTGCGAATCCGAATCGTCGGATGTTGAAAACGAAGGGCTGCCAGTTGTCGAAGGCTGATCTCCCGTTCCGCCGTGCCCGCCGCAAGACTTGCCTGCGTTGACAAAATGACGCCTGAAGTCACATCGACGACGTTATGGACCAAATAGCGCAAATAGGCCTCCTGCCCTTTGCTCTTCTTGTATAACCGGGCGTCCGGATCGGTTACGCTTCGGTGTGTCGCATTGGAAAACTTCTTGCCGTGAAAGTCTTCATGGACAGCCTCTTCTTGTAAGCGTGTCGTCTCTGAAGCGGACCTTACGGAGGACGACGGAGGGGGATCGGAATCCTCCTTTTTCGGGTCCACAGGCATTTCGTCTTGATCCTGACGAGCTAATTCTGACAAGTACTCCTCAATGGAATGCACCGGGGCCAATGTGATTTCCTGCAGGCTGTGAACGGATGCGTTGGCTCGTACCTGCGATCCGTCCACCCCTGCGTGGACGTCCGGTTTTACCAAGCCAGCCGCAATGCACTGATCGACAACATGGATCATCATTTGCTCGAAAATCCCATGCTTTCGCCACAATTTGCGGGTCTTAACCAAGGTCGTTCGATCCGGAAGGGAGGGACGGTTCGGACTCGGTCGCTGAACGGATTCGAAATCCAGCCCGCAAAACCACAAATAGCCCGCATGCATAGATAGCAATTGATACAATTCCCGTTCGGAGTGGTTGAACAGGTAGGAAAGCAGCATCAATCGAACCATCCGCTCCGGGTCAGCCGCCGGGCGGCCGGTACGTTCCGTGTACAGCGGCGCCACCCAGTCATGGACAACGGAAAAATCAAGCGCTTCGTTCAGTTGGCGCAGGATATGCTTTTTGGGCACCAGTTCGTCCATGTCCACAAATTGGAACATCTGAGGCTGGATGGCCGATGACTTACGAGCTTCCATGTTCAATCACTCTTTCGATGGTTTGTTATAGTATCAATTCGGCAAACCCGTGGTAAAAGCCTGCTAAGGCGGGCTTTTTCACCGAACTTCTAGAATGATTGTACTATCAAGCCACGCGGCCAGTGTTGAATGAGATACTGCTTATTTTCATCAAAAGGAAGATTCCAAACCGGAAAAAGGTAGCCGAAAAGTTCCGGATTCTTGCCCTCTATAATCCAGTTTTTCGAGAAGGCCTAATCGAGTACGATAACACCTTGAAAGTCATGATCGATTTGAAAGGAAGCACTGCGTGTCCCCACTTTAACATTAGGCCTATCCCACCATTATTCGGGAGCAGTCCTGCAATAAAATATCCAATGCATCAAAGTCCTGAATATTCCCTGCTGTCATTGAGAGCACGAACAGCTGGGAACAGTACTAAATAATTTTTTCTCTCTGCATTTCTTCTTGCTATCTTAACTGTGGAAAAGGGCATCACTGGAAGCCATCCCCCCCCCCCCGTAATGAACCATGTTGATTTATGAAATGTCACACCGGACACGCCGATTAAAATTGCGTACGGACAGCTATATCAGAACGGCAATAGAGAGTTAACAGAAAATGAAGACATATTACCAAAATATACACATGCAGTAAAACAAAAATATCAAACTAAATTGGGCCGGACGCATTAAGTAATTCAGAATATAGAAAATATCCGATTCCAGTGACTAAAAAAAGGTGTACCTATCCCGTTTTTCATATTGATGAGTGTGATTTTCTCCTAACCCAAACTTCTTTTAATAAAAACTAACCAAGGTTCGTCTTGATGTGCTGAAGCAGCCGGATCTGATACAGCAAGAGTATCCGTGTCACAAAATATTTGCGGCCCATTTATGGCTTATTCGCTTTGCGACAAGGTAAAACTTTGAAATACAATTAGATAAAAAACATGAGTGGAGCTATCAAGAGAAATACCCATATTAGCCAACGATTCTTGTTGAAAAGATTACGTTTTCTAGCATGAATACCTCCATTTGTTAATGAACATATCTACTTAACTATCTCACAGGAACCCCTAACGAAAAATCCTCTCGATCTAGTGTTAAGTTCGGATTGTAGAACGGGTCATTTAATAGAAGATCACCCCATCGTTCTTTCATAAGGTCAATCTCTTTCCGAAATCTCAATTGTTTTTCCGGGGTATCTTCGTGTCCCCTACTTTTGGATTCATAGTGATAAAGTCGAACATGAGGTAACCATACATTATAAAGTCCCTTTTCACTTAGTTTCAAACAGAAATCAACATCGTTAAAAGCTACTGCCAACTCCTCATCCAATCCTCCTATCTGTTCAAACACTTCTTTTCTTACCATTAAGCAAGCTGCTGTAACTGCGGAATAATTTGTTACTAAACGCAAGCGATAAAAGTATCCAGGACTCTCAGCGTCAAAATGTTTATGACTGTGGCCAGCAACACCACCAACCAGTATTACACCCGCATGTTGGATCGTTTTATCCGGGTAAAGTAACATCGCCCCAACAGCGCCAACACTTGACCGTTGAGCTTGACCTGCCATTTCCTCCAGCCAGTCAGGAGAAATGACTTCCACATCATTATTTAATAGTAAGATCAACTCACCTCTCGCCAACTTAACCGCCAAATTATTTAATCGTGAGTAATTAAAGGGTATCTCCATACGTTCTACCCGTACACGTTCCGGTTCCCTTTCAATCCATTTTTCAAAAGTATCAAATGTTTGTTGTTGCTCGCTGCCGTTATCAATAATGATAACTTCAAAATTTTTATAGGTTGTCTTTTGAAAAATAGAACTCAAGCATATATCAATGACATCAGCCATATCTCGAATCGGGATTAAGATTGAAATGAGGGGCACTCCCTTTGGACGGTGATGAACCCGATAAACATTCGGAGTATCTTTCACCGCTTCTACCCACCCGTCAATTTTTCTGCGAACCAAGGCCTCTTCAATAGCACGCAAACTGGCGTCTTGAGTATATCCTTTTGAAACAGCGCTTGACGCCGTTGATTGAGGAATAGTTCTCCAATGATATAAGATTTTAGGAATATGAAAGATTCGATCGGTCTTCTCAGTCAAACGAAGGACCAAATCGTAATCTTGGCTTCCCTCAAATCCTTTACGGAACCCTCCTACACTACGAACGAGACTAGTCCGATACACCCCTAAATGGCAGGTATACATCTGAGACAAAAATGTATCTGGTGACCAATTAGGCTTAAAAAACGGTGAATGCCTTAGTCCATCTGGACTAATCTTATCTTCATCACTGTAGATCATATCTGCATCAGGGTATCGATTAAGTAAAATAACATTTTCATAAAGAGCATCAGGAGTTAATTCATCATCATGATCCAATAAAGCAACGAATTCTCCTGTTGCAAGTTCTAAAGCTGAATTGGAGGCCTCTGAAATGTGTCCGTTAGCTTCCCGAAAGACCACCTTTATACGGGGGTCTTTTGTGGCATATTCTTTTAGGACTTTCTTTACGTGAGACTTAGGAGAAGCATCGTCAGCAATGCACAATTCCCATTTAGGATAGAGTTGGTTTCGTACCGATTCAATACATTTTCGCAACCAACGTTCTTCCACGTTATAAACGGGTACAATTACAGAAATCAAAGGTTGATATGGCAATGTTGCAATATCATCCAAAATCTCTTGTCTTTTCTCGTTTGTCAGCTTCGTTAATTTCAGCCACTGTTCATAGTCTTTAAACTGATCCCTTAGTATGTCACTTTTTGAAGGACACTTGGCCCTATTCCAAAGACCACGAATCCCCTCATTCGAATAAATTCTTAACGCTTTTTGAACAAGGTTGATGAGACTGGAAAATGAACTTCCGTGTATCCGCAAATATGATTTCAAAGATTTCTTAACAACATGTAACCGACTAATTTTGACTATTGTTATATCCGATAACATGAATTGGCCTGGTTCTTCCCCAGGATCTAGTCTAAGAGACTTAGCCATGGGACTTAAATTGACGTATGCAGATTGAACATTTCCTTCTGGCAAGATTGAACCAAGATTTAGGCTCTGACTTTCATTGATACCCGCACCCTCGTCCCAGTATATCTTTAAAGGTATTAAAGAATCCGCCATTGAAACCCACGAAATTTCTACCCACCCAACCGGGAAACTTCCCTGAAGAAGAAACTGAGGGTCATTCCCAACCGATTGCCAAACGCCCGCCTGACTCCCAGGTTGCAATTGATTAACGGGTATAAGTTGCAAACGATACTTTCTACGGAGAAGTATTTGAAGACTGTTTTTGGTTGCCTGCTTCATCTTTCGGGCTTTGGTACCCAGCCAACGGAAAGGAGCGGTAGCCTTCCATGAAGTAGAACCAAGCAGGTCATCTAGCTGATGGCCTTTTTTCTGCAAGTCAAATTTTAAACTCGACAATTCATTAGTTAGATGAGACAACTGATCTTCTTTTTCCGTCAGTTTCATCTGTATTCTCGATAACTCATTGGTTTGTTCAAGCAACTGTTCTTCTTTTTCCGTCAGCTTCATCTGTATTCTCAATAACTCATTGGTTTGTTCAAGTAACCGTTCTTCTATTTCCGTCAGTTCAATCATCATTTTCGACAACTCAACGTCCTGTTGACTTATCTGCTTTTGTTTATTCACTAACTCTGCAGCATATTGATTTAATTGTGTCTTCTGGTTATTGAGCTCACTTTCCAACAGTTTTGTTAAATCAGAGGAAATTTGTTCCTCTGCTTTCATGACCAGTCGTAGTATTACAGGTCCCTTATCTAAAATCGTGACCCCATTAATAAAAAGTTGAGGATCCTCATTTATTGAAAGGAATTTGAATGTGCCCTTGGTTGTCAGTGGCAATACACCAGTCCCTGCAGATAATCCTTCAAAGTTATTGTCTGAAGAGCAGTTTTTCAATAACTCAAGTTTCTCTACTTTTTGAGTTTCTTTAAAAAGTTCTATTGATTTGATCTCAACAAACGCAGGGAAGTTAACTGGATCTATTCGTAACGAACCTATTACACTGGATGGTAGAGATAATTCATAAGTATGCAACATGCCATCAGGATTCACACTGACGATTTTAGATTTTTCTTCTGAATACCCACCGTTATCGTTCCAATAAATTTGCAAACTTTGATGTATATTATTTGTAGGATTAAAGCTCGAACTTATCATTTTAGTATAACCGACATACTCATTGAAAAGCTTATGTATATTATTTTTGAATTCAGCTGATTGAAGCACAGGATGAGTCTTTTCTGCTTCAAGACAGTAACGGTAAGTAGATAGTACTGAACTTGGGACTTTCTCATCTTCCATTAACTTTTCGACATTAGATTGACTATGTCGGAGACTGGGCTTAAGAAATTTCTTCATCTCGTCTCTCAATTTAAAGTCATCTTCAGGCCAAGGAATATTACAAACTGTCGCGACATCCTTTAAAGTGGAATTCCAGTCCTCCAAAAACCGATCATAGTGAATTACGATACGATCTGAGTCGTTCGAATACATTAGGGAGGATAAAGTATATAAAGTCCAAATTCCTAAAGACTTTTCTTTCGAAAAACCGTCCCTCTTTTCAAGAGAAGCCGCCACATCTAATGGGTTTCTCAACGTTATGACATAGGAGACATCAATATTCAACTCTTTAAATATCTCTTTCCAAAGAGGCAGTAACAAACAAGATCTTGGATCTTTCCACACCCATAAGGGATACTGTAAAAACTCATTATGAATTAAGTTAACCAACTCGTCTTTAAGAGGTTGAATTTCTGGCAGTTCCCACCACTTGTCTGGAAGTGGAATAGTTGTATCCCAATTAGAGGATAATCTATGAAGTATCTGTTCATGGATTTTTACTATCCCCATATGTTCCCAAAAACCTTCTGGATTGTTACCTTCCTTCGGCGGCATTAATTGTTCATGTTTACCAATATAAGCTCCAATTAAATTTAACGCACGAGTAATTGTGGATGTTCCACTTCGATGCATACCTAAAACGCATATCGCTTTTGATCTTTGAACACTCATGAAGTGTAAACCTCCCAGTTTACGTAATGGGGGGGAATTTGATAAAGTTCCACCACGACTTGTTATTTCTTGAATTATTTTTAACATTCATGCAAGGAGTGCAGAAAACCTTCGATTTTACTTTCTGGAATATCTGGACCGGCTACTTCTATAACTTCAGGAACTACGCTAAAGTCTACTATGGATGTCATTAAAGAATCTTCATTATGGAGTATTTTGAATGCAGCCAAATCAATTCCTCTATCAAGATAAACTTCACCTTCTTCAGTTAACCCCAATACTCCCCCATTTAGAAAATAGGTTCCCGTGTTTAATCTAGGCGTAAAGGTAAATTCAACTTTAACTATATCCCCACTTTGTAAAAAAGATACCCCCTCACCCGAGAACGATGAAACAGATCCGCCTAACTCAAAGCCACTCGCTGTCTTAATCAACATCCCAAACCGAAGGTTTTGACACGGTTTGTGAAATTTGACATAGTAACGCCAGATATATCTATCGCCTGGAATTAAAAGATTTACTTTTTCCCCGGTTAGAGTCGTGATTTCGGGATTATATATTTTAGCTCCACGGGATTCATATTGGAGTGTTTCTTTAGGAACCAAAAATGGATCGTACATAGCTCTCTGGCGAACTTGTTTTGCTTCTGAACTTTGTTCAACACGTTCTGCTCTCTTTTGAGTGCCAGCCAATTGTACTTTAGTATTCACTTCACCCGAAAACTGTTGAGATTGTTCTATCATCTCTTGACGTATTAATTCTTTTTTCGAAGCAGGTGCATAGATATATTTCTGATACAAGTTTACGACTCTTTTGCTTGGACCTATTAAGAGAGACTCACCAGAATCAAGCAACATGGCACGGTCACAAAGCTCAATGATCGTTGAACCGGAGTGAGAAACGAAAAGAATCGTGCCGCCTTGTCGCTTAAACTCTTCGATTTTGGCGTAACACTTACGTTGGAATAGTTCATCACCCACTGCAAGAGCTTCATCGACGATAAGGACTTCTTTGGGGATCATAGCTTGTACTGCGAAGGCCAGCCGAACTGCCATACCACTGGAATAGGTCTTGACTGGTTGATCGATGAAATCACCAATGTCTGCAAAGGCTACTATATCTTCAAAGAGAGAATCTGTATCTTCCTTGCTTAGACCAAGAATAGCACCGTTCATAAAGACATTTTCCCGCCCCGTGAACTCGGGGTTAAATCCGCTACCCAGTTCCAAAAGAGCGGCAACTCTTCCGTTCACCTGTACTTCCCCCTCAGTAGGGCTCAGAGTGCCGGCTATAATCTGTAATAATGTACTTTTACCGGATCCGTTGCGACCGATAATCCCTATAGTCTCTCCTTTTTTAACTTCGAATGACACATCCTTTAACGCCCAGAACTCCCGGTAATATTGCCGGCGACCTCGAAAAATACTTTGCTTTAAACGATCCTGCGGTCGATCATAAATTTGAAAACACTTACCAACATTTTTAACCGAAATGGCAATATTACTGGTAGCGTTTATATCAGCCGATTTTTCCGCTTGTTTAGTACTATTCAATTGATCAACTACTTTCACATCAGAGGACATCCGCAAACCCCCCTCTTGTACGCTGAAACCAAACATATCCCAAAACAGTAAACAGTCCACCAAGCAACGTACCAAACAATAACCAATTCCAATCCGGAAACTGTCCCCACACCAAAATTCTTCTCATATCCTCGACCACAAAACTTATCGGGTTCCAATAAAAGAACTCCTGAAACTCCTTAGGAATGGATGAAATCGGATAAAAAATCGGGCTCATAAACATCAAAATTTGAATGGCCACACCAATGACTTGCCCGATATCCCGAATATAAACACCTAAAGATGCAAGAAACCAAGCAAACCCCGTTGTAAATAAAACCAATGGCAGCAAAACCAACGGTAATAACACAATGGTCCAATGAAATGTCTGCAACAGAATTGCCAAACCCACGATCAAAATTACCAAACTAATCGCAAGGTTCACTAACGCCGAACCCAATGCCACTACAGGAAGAATTTCCAACGGAAACACGACTTTCTTCACATAATTCACGTTAGCCAGAATCAAACTGGGTGCCCTTGAGACCACTTCCGAAAACAAATTATAAGTAATAAGCCCACAAAACAAAACAAGTGCAAACTCCGTCTTGCTATCGCTTCCGACACCCCACTTCGCTTTAAAAATAACGCTAAATACGAATGTGTAAATCACGAGCATCAATAATGGGGTAAGAAACGACCAAGCTATCCCTAGATAGGAACCTTTGTAACGAGCTACCACTTCCCGTTTTGTTAATTGTTTAATTAATTCCTTATGTTTTATCAGGTTTGAAATTATTGAGAGCGGGTTCCAAACTGCTTGTTTTTGTTTGGCCACCTGAAGATGGGTTTGCATATGTTCCTCCAAATATAATGAAAATCGACTATACCCGCACACTTCGACACCATTCTACCATTCTTTTTCCTTGTATTCGATAGAAATCAGTTAACATAACAGGAATTTTCAAACAAACACCGAAGTTTTTGTTTCCTCCACAATCTTTTCATGCGTCACATAGCATGGATTGACCAAGTTTTATAAAATGGAAGTTTCCAAGTAATCAGAGTCCTTTTCATTGGTATCCATCAATTCATTCTCCAACATAAACCGCTCGCTCTGAGCCAACTCATCTACTAACTGAAACAAACCAGAAGAGCCTGCCCCGAAGTGAAGAATAGGCTCTCGCTTATTTTTCCGGCTTGCTCGGTCGCTTTCTAAAGTTCGTTTTCCAATAGGTCAATCACCCGTTTTTCCCACCAACCTCAGTACTCCAGTACAATGAACCCATAAGGTGAGACACAAGGAGGCGATAAATAAGTTATACTCAAGTTTGAAACGACACACAAAGGATTAGCCCATAATCTTTTGGATTAAGGGATTTCCTTGATTTCCCTGCCACTACACTCTTTCCTGCCATGTATCTGTCATTACTCTTGGCGGGGCTTGGGTTCCAATCGCCACAAAGGCTGCATTCGCTTCACCATGAAGTTCCGTGCGAATGATTTGCTCTTGACCTTCTACACGGATGAGAGATGCCTTCATCTGGCTGACATCGTGCAAGACATCTTTGACACTCGTGGTGCATCCCGTTTCTTTCAGACGCAACGCAAGATACGATTCCATGACCAAAGCGAAAAAACACACCATGATGTGCCCCCGAATCCGGCTTTCCCGGCGATGATACATCGGTCGAAGCTCCAAATTGTCTTTGAGGTTGCGAAAGGCTTGTTCCACTCGCCACAGTTCTTTGTACACCAACGCCGCCTCATCCGGTGTCAGCGACGAATTCGTGCGAATCGCATATTTGCCGTCGAACTTGGTATCTTCTTCGACTTTTGTTTCGTCGATTCGGGCGGATGCTTTGTCGATGGTGAGATATTGGGAGTACGCCCTGTTCTTTACAAGGCCGGAAGGCCCCAATTGGTCCAGCTTGCTTTGCAATTTCTCCAGGATCACTTGCCGGGAGGTCTCATCTCGTAGGGCTGCATCCGGATTATAGCAAAGAACATAGGTCTCTCCGTTGATTTCCTTCGACTTGATTTCGAGGTTCTTCCGGATTTTTTTGAACCGGCCGCGGATAGAAAGGAGTTCTTGCGCCTGTTGTGATTTGCGGAGTTTGACACCCACCACATATTCCATGCCCAGGGTACGGATTTGTTCCCGGTTGGCTTCACTCACCATTCCCCTGTCTCCCACAAGAATCACTTTTCGAACGGAGAACCGTTTTTTCAAATCCTCGATCACCATGCCAAAGGTTTTGGTGTCATGCAGGTTGCCCGGGAATACCTGATGGGCAATCGGAATCCCTTGTTTGGTCATGAGCAGGCCGATGACGACCTGCTTCCGATCCCCGCGATGATCCTTGGAATATCCGTATTGGGCAAGGTCATCGGTTTCCTCGCCTTCAAAGTAAGTGCTGGTCGTGTCATAAAACACCAAATCGAGGTCCAGCGTAGTGAGATCGGTGAGCCTGCCGTAAAGCTGCTGTTCAATCAAATCTTTGTGCTCAGTCAGAAAATCCAGAGCACGATAATAGTGGTGCAATGGGATGTCATCGAATCCCTGCGCATAGACCGTCTGTACCCACTGCCGAAAGATACGGTACTTGCTGAAGGGATCCATCAAGCGATTGAGGACCATGGCAAAGGTGGCTTCCTCGTACTGGACCGGAATCTCGGCATCATCCAACAGTTTCCGCAGGAATCGCCCCATCCCAAGTTGCTCCCAGATCTTGCGAAAGAGATACGCCGGTCCAAACTCTTTCGTCCACAAGACAGCGACGGAAGAGGCCCCTTGCCCATGAATCCGTTGCGCATAACGCTCTGAAAATTTGGCCAACCCCTCGATTAGGGTATCGAGCGAGCCCTGTTGTAAATCTTCCAGCCTCCCGAGAGTCAAGAGCGTTTGCTGACGAACTTTCTGATCGACACGGAATGTCTGGCAAAGTTGAAGATATTGACGGATGGAACCATCCTTGTTTTTCTGTTTGTTGATTCGAATAAACATAGCATCAATTGAATACCATTTATTTCAATAAAAAGAAACACAAAAGTTATCCACATAACACTACAAAGATGCTATAAAAAACAAAAAATGTGGATAATCCTTGTGCTTATCACACTCCGTTATCCACAGGCAGTGGTTTGGTGTCAAACTTGAGTTTAAGAATTAGGTAATATATAAGGCGACCGAAATTAAGCCGCCTTGCGTACACTAAGCCGCTTGCCAGATGAGATGGTAAGCGTGTTACTTCTTAGAATTTGACTTCAAATTCTCCGTATAATTTGTATAGAATGCCATCGCAATAACTGTAGACAAATAATCTTTTTGTACTACTCGGTATCTCCTTTTTATCAATATATATTTCCCAACCAGATATATTCATTTCAGCGCTATTATATGCTTGACCAACATCCTCACGTACAACGTCTATCTTTGTTTGGGAAATTATTTGGTGATTTTCATTTGTTACGATTACTTTTTCTGATGGTCTTTGAGTAATTGGATTCCTCGACCAACCACGTAATATATATTTTCTTCCGAGTAAATGCATAGAATCGAATGACCCAACAGATTCATTGTGCTCATCTATAAATTGATCCACTTTTATGAGTGGTAATTGTTGTCTTGTATCTGTTATGAGTTTATACGTAGGATCGGGTACTTCGTTATTGTTATCCTTATGATAAAATAAGCTCCAAGTTTGGCCATTTGGGTGAGGCCAATCTATAATTTTAAATTCCAGACCGCTTGCATTAGCAAGTTTGGCCATTGTTTTTTCTGTATAGTCTACACATCCAGGATACACCCATTCTGTTCCATCATAATCAGTGTCGCCTGAGATAAATGTTGCCGCAAGAATACCATGCGGAGCTAAACATTTCTTGACTTGATCTAAACATTGTGAAATCTGTTGTTGACTAGCATGGGAAAAAATAGATTGAGCGATTGCATAATCAAATACAACACCGAATTCACTTGCAGGGAAATCAGTTCTATATAAAAAACTTGGTAGTTTTAATTCTATTAAATCATCGCCTAATTGTTTTATTCCTTCCTTTACTAACCACTCCTCAGGTTCTATTCCGAAATAATTACCTGGTAAAAGATATGGCAATAACAATCTCCCAACTCTTAAGGAACCGCATCCAATATCTAATAGACGATGATGTTCCCTCAAACCTAAAAAAGTAAGCAGGTTAAATTGCATTGCCGAAACAATATCATATTTTTCCGGTGGACCAACAAAAGCGCGATAATGCTTTTCCCCTGCACTTAATCCAATACCTAATTCTTTTTTTGAAGTCAAATTCATTTCCAAGTATACTCCTCCCTCAATAAATTAATGTTTTCTACGTTTTTCTCGCACTCTCACAATATTTCACCTTTGATCTAAAGATCCCCAGATAACATATGCGTCAGCTGTTTACCCAACCTTGTATCTCCACTTCGACACCATTCTACCATTCTTTTTCCTCTTGTTCGATAGAAAGTAGTTAACATAACAGGAATTTTCAAACAAAAACCCGGAGAGTTCACCGCATCCGCCGCCAAAATAGCAGAAACGAAACACTCCGAGCACCTTATAACTCCATCCCCAAATTAATTTCCTCATAATCCGTTCAATACCGATCTGCCTCCGCCCCCTGCGGCGGCACCCTTTGTCCTTACCTAATGAGATCTGCTCTTGCCCTCCGTATCATACAGATCCCTTTTCCCTTACGTCTTAATGCTGTTCTCAATCCCATTCCACTTAAACGATCTCCAATCTCCCCATCCCCGCTTCTCATCCGCAAACACCCGAACCTCCGTTGCTTCTGGCACCCATCATTTTTCGAAGCAGCCGCATTCCAGACCACCGATACGTGATCGCCTGCTTTCAGGTCTGCCGCTGTAATCGTTTTTCCGCCTGCAAGCAGCAAGGTATGATCTGTGATGTTGACAGTCACTTACTGTCAGTTCCGTCCGCCCGGTTAGTAACCGAATCCAGTATCGTATTCCACATGTCTTGTACCTGATTCCCGTTGCCTATATCGACAACCAGCTGTTTGCCATCGTTTCGTACCTCTTTCACTTGTCCTTCAACCCGCACAACAACCGCTTGCTCATCTATTTGGGCCTGACTGGACAGGTAATTCCTTTTCCTTTCGCTTGGTCCACGATCACGTCAATTGTCCGCACGGTCGTCGATTGGAGAGAAAACCGTCCGTTGTCTGCCGGATACCCTACAATCGTCCATGCTGTACCGCTACTTGCACAGAAGGAGCCGCCCACGCGGGAATATCAGCCGCATCCACAAAAGAAAGCCGTGGATACTGAATCGCCTTCGCATCTTCTTCATATCCCAACACCCTTACCAGCAGGACGGCTGCCTCTGTTCGTGTAACCGCGTCGTTCGGGCGAAAACTGATGCCGTCGCCTCCCACCATAAGACCAAACCCGTTAACGATTTTAAGATAATTCAACTGTGATTCCGATAAATTTGCCAAATCTTTAAATGCAAGCGATTGATTCACCACATCTTTAGCGGAAAGCAGCGTTTGCAATCCAAGACCTTTGACCAACATAATCGCCACATCGAGGCGGCTCATTGGCTGGTCCGGCCGGAACGTCATATCCAAGAATCCGTATGCAATGTTTTGTCATCGCTCCCACTCTCCTTTGCATCTTATGTAACTTGGCTTCGCCAAGCCAAGCCTCTGGCGTAGGCGTGCCTTAGTTTCCCTTCTCCCCCACGCTACATGGTTTCGGAAATCTCTGGAAACTTGTGTCCGTACCCCCTCACATGATTCTCTCATTCAAAATTAATAAAAGCTTCATAATAGTTTTTTATACTAATAGTGTGTCAAGCTTTGCCCTGAATGTGACATCAAACGTGCAAAGTTCCCGTATCATGTTTCATACAATCGTTTTGAAATTTGATGTGAAAATTTGGTAGCATAGAAGTAACAGGGAGGAGAGGGTTATGACAGATTCTTTGTCGAGTAAAAGAATTCTGCTACTGTCCTCGAATTATGGAGACGGTCACCAGCAGGCAGCAGCCGCCCTACGGGAGGCGATTCGCTTGGGAAATCCGGATCACAAACCGATTATGTTGGATTTCATGCGTTGGTTCCACCCTTACGTCTATCCGATCAGTCGTTATGTGTTTCTGCGCGGTGTCCAGAAATTCCCTTCAGTCTACGGATACCTGTTTCAAAAAACACGCGGCGTTCATTCGTCCGCCATACTGAAAACGTTCAACCTGCTCAGTATTCGCCGAATGGTGCGGATGATTGAAGCAGTGAGGCCATCTGTCATCGTCAGCACGTTCCCCCTGGCAGCCGCAGCCGTATCTCTGCTTAAAGAACAGGGGTTGATCGATCTGCCGACTGTAACGGTCATTACCGACCATACGGATCATAGTTACTGGATCCACCCGTTTACGGATCAGTACATCGTAGGTTCTGAACCGGTTCGCCGAGCCTTGATCCGCTCCGGAGTCGAGCCGTCCAATATCTCGGTTACGGGCATTCCGATTCGGCCTGAATTCTCGCGATTACAGCCTAAGAAAACGATCCGGGAAAAACTCGGTCTGGATCCCAACTTGCCCACTGTGCTTATGATGGGCGGCGGAGTTGGAATTTTGGGTGAAGGTTTGATCGACCTGGCATCCTTTAACCATCTTCCGCATAACATTCAACTGATTATCGTATGCGGACACAATCAAAAATTGCTTCATCGTTTGGAGGAACAGCTTCCCGCCTCCAGACATCGGGTGATTCTCACGGGTTACATCGATTATGTTCATGAGTTAATGAACGCATCCGACCTGTTAATCACAAAAGCAGGCGGATTAACTACTTCGGAAGCCGTTGCCCAGCAACTTCCGATGCTGTTTTACAAGTCGCTGCCGGGACAGGAACGGGACAATGCCAAGTTCTTTCTGAAAGCGGGAGTCGCCACCGAAGCAGCAGATGATCGTGATCTGTTGGAAAAACTGGCGCATATTCTCAGTAACCCGCAAATGCTTTGGAAAATGGAACAAAATGCTCTCCGCTTCAACACGAAACGGTCAGCATTCGATGCAGCAGACATCATCCTGCAGGTCGCACGCAGACCGCAGACTCCATACTATTCGAATCAGGAATGGATTGCACAACTATGAATGATTCTCGCATATTGATTCTGTCATCCAGTTACGGTGACGGGCACTCGCAAGTATCACACGCATTACAGGCCGAATTTCAGGAAAAAGGAATCGCATCGGTAACCGTAGTGGATTTATTCGGGGAGGCGCATCCATGGATTAATGCCTGGGTGCGTCTTGCTTACTTGAAAAGCTATACGCTTGCCCCATCCCTCTATGGAGAGGTCTATGACAGAACGAAAGACCTGCCCTACGACGCACTTTTTTTTAAATGGTTGCGGTTATTTGGCAAGCGGAAATTGCAACATGTAATTCATAACGAACGCCCGGATGCTGTAATTCATACGTTTCCGATTCAAACGTTGGCCGCCATGCGGGACCGACTCGGCTTCCCGCTTTATCTTTACACGGTGATCACCGATTTCTCCCTGCACCAACGCTGGCTGCATTCGGGCATCGACCGATTTTACACAGCAACAGATGATTTACGGCAGAAGATCATGGATCGCGGGATACCGTCCGATAAGATTTATGTAAGCGGTATCCCGCTGCGCAAGGCATTCACGTCCATTGCGGACCCTAACATGATTTACCAAAAATACGGTTTGGCCCCCGCCAAAAAGACGATCCTCCTGCTGGCCGGGGCCTACGGTGTGATGCAGGACCTGGAAACTGTGATCGAGACAATCATACAAATCAGGGATTTGCAAATCATAGTGGTATGCGGTAAGAACCGCAGCCTGCTGGAGCATCTCAGGAACCGTTATGCGAAGCACCCTTTCGTATACCTGTTCGGGTTTACGGATCAAATACATGAACTCATGCAAATCTCGACCTGCATTTTTACAAAAGCAGGCGGCGTCACCCTGGCGGAAGCGATGGCGGTCAGTGTACCGGTCATTATTTTTCAACCGGTTCCAGGGCAAGAACGCGATAACGCGGAGTATTTGTCCCAAAAAGGAGCCGCCTGCATTATTCAAAACATATCGGAAGCCCGGAATAAACTGCCAGTTTTATTATCCGATACACAGCTTTTATCTGAAATGAAAGCGGCTGCCAGACAGCTTCAGAAACGGAACGCCAGTCAGTCCGTAGTGGAAGATATCTTGCAAATGATGGAAAGGCGTTGATTATGAGTATCACGATCATTCTGTTTCTCGTTGAATTTGTACGCGGCGCCTATCTGATCGCCTTTCTGCCGACCTATTCGGTGGATGAGCTCGGATTGCCCATATCAATTGCCGGTACGGCTATAACAGCTCATTACCTGACAGACACGGTTTTTAAAATTTGGATCGGCTACCTGCTCGACCGTTTTTCGGCGCGGACGATTGTGTTCGCAGGATTACTCCTGTCGGCAATCGGTTTATTTGCCACACAGTACGCACATCTTGCCTGGATTCTAATACTGTCCTCTGCCTTGTTTGGAATCGGGGCTTCTCCCATCTGGATCGTCTGTCTCAGCCAGGTCAGGCAGAACGAGCGGGCAACCAGAATGGGGATGCTCTATACGTTATGGTTAATTGGCCTGGGTGCGGGGCCGGTAGCTATTAATTTTCTCATAGATTATAGTTACTCGCTTTCCTTATTTGTCCTAATCGGTCTCTGGCTCATCGCCTGGCTGATTTCATTCCGTCTTTCTGACGAACGGATTTCAACAGGAGACACACCCTCGTTTGGGCAACAGTTGAAACGTCTCTGGGACCGCCTGAAAAAATTAAAACCTCTGCTGCCCGGCATGGTTCTGCAGACAGCGGCAGCCGGCATGCTGGTTCCCGTCATGCCTACATTTACAACAAAAGTTCTCGGCTTTTCTCATGCTACGTATTCCTATACAATGATTGCAGGGGGTGTTTTTGCAGTCGCAGGATTAATCCCGATGGGAAAGCTGTCTGACCGATTCAATAAAAAATGGTTTCTGGTTCTGGGTTTTGGTCTGTTAGCTTTCTCCCTGTACGCACTGCTGTTCGTCTCCCAATTAAATCAGGCGCTCTTTCTGGCCGCCGTAATGGGATTGTCCTATTCGGCTGTACTCCCTGCCTGGAACGCCCTTTTATCCTATCATGTACCGGATGACCAGCAAGGCGTTGGATGGGGGATTTTTTCCAGCGTGGAAGGAATCGGCGTCATGTTCGGGCCAGTGATTGGCGGTTGGATCGCTGACTGGCTGTATGAATCGGCAACGATCGCAATCAGCGCCGTATTGCTGTTAGGCATCTCTATTTTCTATCTGCTGTACCCGTTTCAACGTCTGTTGCCGCCGAAACCCTAATACGGGGAGGAGAATCGGATGACAGGTCTATTTGTAAGTGGACTCGTCCTTATGTTTCTACTATACGGGCCGATCCCGACTGTACTTGTTCGATCCTGCAATTTCATCCGTTTTCGCAAACGAACCAAAAACGGACGCACCGTGGCATTTACGTTCGACGATGGGCCGCATCCTCAATATACACCGATGCTGCTTGATCTTTTGAAGGAACACCATGTGCAGGCCAGCTTTTTTGTCGTGGGCGAGAAAGCAGCCCGCTATCCGGAAATCATTGAAAGAATCCACCGGGAAGGTCATCTGATCGGAATTCATAACGAGAAACACCAATCAAACTGGTTGCTGACTCCCTGGCAAGTACGCAAACAGGTCCGCACAACGGCCGACACGATTGAGCGGATTACGGGGCTGCGGCCTGTTTACTATCGGCCGCCCTGGGGCATGTTGAACCTGTTCGATTTCACTTTGCGACAACACTGCCGGATTGTGTTATGGTCGCTTCTGACTTATGACTGGAGCCGAAAAACAGGTTCTGAATCGATCAAAAACAAATTGCTGACTGGAATCACGGACGGCTCCGTGATCCTTTTGCATGATTGCGGAAGTACACCTGGAGCCGACCATGACGCACCGGAACAGATGCTGTCGGCCCTCCAACAGGTGTTGCCGCAAATCCTCTCAAAAGGGTTTGTCCCGGTTCGCATTGACGAAATGATAAAAGCGCCTGGCCGCCTGTCACCCGGCCGACTGGCGCTCAGTTACCCAAAACGGCTCCTTGTCTCCGTCTGGATGAAGTGGGAAAGGCTTTTTGATAAATGCTTTCATCTGCAGCCGATTGATCCGTCCAATCCACTGTTGAAGGTACGGGTTCGCACGTATCGCGGACAGACCATCCGCTTTGAAAACGGGGAAGAAATTCATACGGGGGACCGTGTGGCGGAGCTTCATTTAAACAACGAGATTCTCTTTAAATATGGGGCGCATGCCCGTTCCCCGTTGCAGTTGGCGATTCGCTTGGTGCGCCTGACGGAACAGGTGATGCCGAAAGCAGCTCAATTGTTAAAACACCCGCGCTTTCAAGATGTAAAGGGATTTTACGGCATTTCTTTGATCAACCGGGGACCCGATCAGTTTGGCTTCCGGATTCTTGATCTGCCAAAAGGGGTGTTTACGTTCGCCACCCGCATCTATTTAAAGATCTTGCTGTATGTGATGCACCCGCAAGGAAAGCAACGGATTCAAACGAAAAAAGAGTTATTAATTCCCAAATTGATCGTCATCTCCACTAAAGAGTTGCGGGAAAAATATTCAAAAATGGGTTAGATATTCTCTTGGGTGGACAGTTTACATTAATTTGGAGAAAATAGAAATCTACCAAAATTGTTTGTAAGTTACGTGCCCGCCGTGAGGCGGCTTTTTTACTGGCTTTGCAGCAGTTTACCAGAATTTACAGGCTGAAATCCGGTTGGAAACTATGGTAAGGTTGTCACAACAGCCGAAGCCCAGAAATCGGGCGCGGGGGAACCAGTTATCCGGGGTGAAACCAATTTTGGTCGGGTAAATCCCTTCTATCCGAACCCGTCAGCTAACCTCGCAGGCTTCACAAGGGAGGTATTTCATGTTTAAAAAGAAAGTTGTTTCTTTGTTGGCCATCGGAATGCTTAGCGCAGCGTTTGTCAGTCCGTCTTTTGCGGCTACGCGCCATATGGCGACGCACCAGGGAGCAGTGACTAGCCATACGGCGGCAACCCGGTCGGCATCATTCAATCTGCCGCCGGGTGTCACATATGACCAGTCGGTTCAACCACAAGCGCCGCTCGACGCAACGCGGCAGGACAAAACAAATGCGGTACTGATGGTAGCAAGAAGCCAGCTGGGTACTCCTTATATCTGGGGAGCCAGCAAAGACCGGGGGGGAAGTGGATTTGACTGCTCAAACTTTACCGCCTATGTATATCACCATGCACTGGGCTACAAAATGAGCGGAGCATCCAGAGTACAGGCATCTTCGGTCGGGAACCCTGTCCCGAAAAGCCAGATGCAGGTCGGCGACCTTGTCATTTTTAACAACGGAAGCCATGTCGGGATTTACGCGGGCAACGGACAGATGATACAGGAAGGCGGCGGACTTGGGAAAGTCGGCTACCTGCCGCTGAAACCAGGTTCTTACTGGTACAACCATATCACTTCGGTCAAACGAATGTATTAATCTGCAAACGGGTTTTTTAGAATCGTGAAATCCCTCAGGATGGGCTTATCAGCCCCTGGGGGATTTTGCTTATCCCTTAGTCGAAAAATGAGAGAATTTTCATCTGGCTCTCAGAGATTTTCTCACTCCCGGTGATACAATATAAAGAAAACTTGGCTTTCGCCAAGCCTCTGGCGGAGGAACCGATGAAAAACATTTTGGTCATTGAAGATGAAAAAAATCTGGCCCGGTTTATCGAGCTGGAACTTCAGCATGAAGGATTTGTGGTGACATTGTCCTATGAAGGTCGGGATGGTTTGCAGAAAGCGCTGAACGGCCAATGGGACCTCATATTGCTTGACCTGATGCTTCCCGGCTTAAACGGTCTGGAAATCTGCCGGCGAGTCCGCAGTGTCAAGGATACGCCCATTATTATGCTTACAGCCCGTGACTCTGTGATGGATCGGGTTTCCGGATTGGACAGCGGGGCAGACGATTATATTCCAAAGCCGTTTGCGATTGAAGAGTTATTGGCGAGAATGCGGTCGCTCAGCCGCCGAATTGAAAAACCAAGCCACACCGCTTCTTTCCTGCAAATGAAAGATTTGATCGTGGACCTAGAATCGCACAGCGTCAAGCGCGGCGATACGCCGATCGAGCTAACCAAACGGGAATATGACCTGCTCGTCACCTTTCTGAAAAATATCAACCGTGTTCTCACCCGAGAAATCCTGCTTGATCTCGTATGGGGGTACGAGTCGGTGGTGGAAACCAACATTGTCGATGTATATGTGCGGTATCTTCGAAACAAAATTGACCGCCCCGGCGAAGACAGTCTGATCCAAACCATAAGGGGCGCCGGATATGTGATGAAATCATGAACCGATTACGAATACACCTCTCCCGTCTGCCGATTCAATTTAAACTGACTGTCTGGTCTTCCCTGCTGCTCTTTGTTTTGTTTATCGCATACAACTTCGTTCAGTATTTGGTGGTCAACAACTGGATGTTCCACCAAGAGCAAGTTCGCATGGAACAGGTCCGGACGGAAGTTCTAAACTATTTGTCAAAACAGGGCCCGCTTTTGAATCGGGGTAACCTTGATAAAACCCGCGAGTTTTTGAGTATACGGACAGATCCGAATCAAATGATTCGGATTTTGGACAATCAGGGCCAGCCCGTGCTGACCGTATCCAATCAGTTTTCTGCAGAACAGGTGAAGCCTCAGGTTGCAACATCCGCACAAACCGCAATGACCGAACAGTATGATGGGAACTTACTCATAAGCCGTATTCCCTTGCAGAGCGCTTCTTTCTCAGGAACCCTGGAGATTGTTTGGGCTTTGAAAAGTTTTGATCAATTGGTTGAATTGGCATTTGCCATTATGGTGATCGGCGGCGGTGTAGCAGTGGCCATCAGTGGTTTCGGTGGATACCTGCTGGCCAGGCAGCTCGTGAATCCGGTCAAGACCATAACGGCTACGATGAGGAAAATACGGGACAACGGCTTGGGCGAGCGGGTACAGTTCCATGATAACGGGGATGAATTGTCTGAACTGGCGCTGATTTTTAATGAAATGATGGATCGGTTGGAACGCTCATTTCTGCAGCAGAAACGATTTGTGGAAGACGCTTCTCACGAGCTGCGGACGCCCATCTCAATCATCGAAGGTCATCTTTCCCTGCTCAATCGGTGGGGAAAGAACGACCCTAATATTCTGGAAGAATCGCTCGCTTCTGCCACTCAAGAAGTGAAGCGGCTCAAACTGCTCGTGATGGAACTGCTCGATTTGAGCAAATCAGACTCATTGCCTTCTCTATCCGAAGTGCCCGCCATTCAGCCGGTTGATATAATCCAACGGACGGTTGACAGCATGCAATTCTTGCATGAGGATTTTACCTTTGATTGTGAACTATCGGCAATTGGAACGGCCACCATTCGAATCAAACCGAATCACTTGACACAAATTTTGTTGATCCTCTTGGACAATGCGGTTAAATATTCGGATAAAGAAAAGAAAATTGTGGTTCACGGTTCACGTGCGAATCATTTTCTTTCCTTGCAAATCCGTGATTTCGGAGAAGGGATTCCGGAATCCGATCTGCCTTACGTGTTTGATCGTTTTTATCGGGTGGACAAGTCACGCAGCAGAGAAAAAGGCGGCAACGGATTGGGACTGTCAATTGCGAAGCGGCTTGTCAGTCATTACCATGGCGATATTCGGATCGAAAGCAAGTTGGGCACAGGAACGACGGTAACCATGCTGTTTCCTATCACCCAGGATGAAAAGTGATCATAAACTGTTCATGACCATATCAAAAAGAAGGGACGTCCTTGAAACATAAGAAATGTTTTGCCATTGTGACGACCAGTGTTCCGAGCCGAACTTCAAAACGTTCCCAATTTCGCCCAGGTTATGCATTCCGAATGATGGCTTTGGAAGGAGAGAAACGGGAACTGCTTACCGTTTTGGTTCATCCGAAAGATTTCGACTGGGAGACCCGACGTATTTTCGGGTGGGTAGGGCTACAGATTGGAACCGAAGCTGAATCCTGGAAACAAGTGAAGCTTCGTTTGCCTGACGTCGTCTATGACAATGTGTATGTTCATTTGGTGAACAAAGGAATGACTCGAACCATCCGAAATAACTGCCGGCGTTTGTGCATTCCACTGTTCAACCCTTTCGTCCCGAACAAATTGCGTGTAAACCAGTTTTTGATTGGCAAAGAAACGGTAAAGTCCTATATACCGGAAACAAAGTACGCCCGTAAGCCGCAAGACGTTTTTACCCTGTTGGATCGTTTTCATTCGGTCTACGTCAAACCAACAGGTGGTTACGGAGGCAAAGGTGTAACTCGAATCTCCCATGCAGGCACCGGACTGTATCATCTTAGAGCGGACCGTTTATCTGACAAACAGGGTCACTTTGAACGTACGATGAATCGTTCCGAATTACAAAGTTGGCTGAGTCACCGCTTACAAATCCGCCACATTGTCCAACAGGGCTTGAATCTGATTCAAGTGGACGGCGGTCAAATCGATTTTCGCGTAGTGGTACAACGGAACGATCAGGGAAAATGGCAGCTTGTCGGCATCATACCCAAAATTGCCGCCGCCGGAGGGGTCGTTACCAACCTCATCGCAGGCGGGCGCAAAACATCCTTTCAGGAACTGATGCTAGGCCATCCTGAACTGAGCCATGTAGGCCCTTTGTTGGAGAAGGCAGCGATCGAGATCGCGCAGGTACTTTCCATACGCTACCCCACTCTTTGCCTCTTGGGATTTGATATGGGTGTTGACCGTGAGGGAAAGGTCTGGATGATCGAATTGAACTCGAAACCGGCACGCTCGTTGTTGGCTCCTTCCATGCAAAGACTGTCCAGCCAACTGGTGACCGCTTTTGCCGATTATTTGTAAGCAAAGCCGATGTTTCTTTTTTAGAGGATCATCGGCTTTTACTTGTTATGACCATATTTAACCGTATTTTCATCAATTTCTCATGGTCTTCTCCGTTCCATTTCATGTTAATCATGCACAATACAAAATGTAAGGCAAAATACAAAAGGAGGAAGTACAAATGAAAAAAGCATGGATGGCACCTGCATTCGCACTCACTCTGGTAGGGAGCGGGATTGCCGGAGCGCTTACGCTTGCACACGCGCAAACAACTGGCACAAATGCGGTACAAGCCCAAGACGCAGACCAAGAAACGGCTGACGACCAGGCAACAGCGGACAATAACGCCCAGGATCAAGAAGTAAATGATCAGACCGAACAAACCCAGGCTCAACCGGCTACTGCAATTACACAACAGCAAAGTACTGATAATCAGTCGGACGGCGAACAGCCGGACGATGCATCAAACAACCAGTAATTTCTATGGGCCTCCTAAGGAGGCCTTTCTATCTTTCTCATCCAATTCTCATTTTTCTTTCCCTGTCTTTTCAGATACAATGGGCATAATAGAAATTGTACACAATATCCCTAACCCCCAATGTGGCAGAGCCCCATCCTCAGGAGGGGCTCCCTTGCACGATCGGGAAAGGAGACGCTGTAAAAATGAAACTCTCCGCCCTTGACTATTCATTCGATAAACTGCTGTTTCTTTCCAAATTTGTCCGTTCCCCACGTACGGTGGGCAGCTTGGTGCCCAGTTCCCGGTTTTTGGCCAACGCCGTTCTGGCCCCCATCAACTGGGACGAGATCTATTCGATTGCGGAACTGGGTGCGGGCACGGGCGCTTTTACCCGTTGTATTGCGGAAAGAAGAAGATCAAGCTGCATATCCCTTATTTTTGAAAGGGATGACGATATGCGCGCACGACTTCAATTTCAGTATCCCGCAGAAAATTACTTTAAAGAAGCAGTCAATCTGTCCCACGCGCTGGACGAATTCCATTTGAAATCTGTCGATTGCATAGTATCGGGACTCCCGTTTGCCAATTTTACACAACAGAAACGGGCTGAAATCCTGCAGCAAGTCAAATCCAATCTAAGTTCCGGCGGACAGTTTATTACGTTTCAATATTCCCTTCAAATGAAACAGCAATTGTCCGAAACGTTTCGTTCTGTCAAAATCGGCTTTGTGCCTTTTAATTTTCCGCCTGCTTTCGTGTATTATTGTCGTAAATAGGTTCTGCAGGAGGTCCTATGTTCCACCTGATACGGCATATACTCGATCAATACGGCTATATTGTGCTTTTTGTATCTTTGCTGCTGGAACTGTTGGCTCTTCCGCTGCCGGGAGAAGTCCTGATGAGTTACTGCGGATTTCTGGTATTCAGCGGCCAATTGAATTTGTATGGCAGTATCCTGTCAGCAACCGGCGGAGTGGCCGTGGGTATTACACTATCCTATCTGCTTGGCGCCAAATTGGGGTATCCGTTTTTCCGCAAATACGGTCCTCGAATACATTTGTCACCCGAAAGATTGGATATGACATCCCGCTGGTTTGAACGATACGGGAATAAACTGCTGCTGTTCGCTTATTTTATTCCGGGCGTCCGCCATTTTACAGGTTATTTCAGCGGAATTACCCGCATCCCCTACCCTGCGTTCGCTTTATATTCCTATCTCGGGGCCCTTATCTGGACGAGTACATTTATCCTGTTAGGAAGGACGCTGGGTCCAAAATGGCAGGAGTTTGAAGGAGCCGTTTCCCATTACCTGGTGATTGGCGGCGCTGTACTGGTTGTCGCTTTGCTTTTGTTTCTTCTTTACCGCAGCTATAAGCAACAGATTTATGCCAAAATCGGCCAGATACTTGAAAAAGCTCTTAAGGCCCTGCAGTCACTTGGTAAACTGGAAGCCCTCCTACTGGGGCTGGGTCTTCTTTTCATCGTACTGTCAGGCCTTATGATCGGCTTTATGACAGAGTATCTGGAAAAGGATTTGATCCGCTTCGACACGATTGTGCGATACGTGGTATCCGCCTTATTCGGACCTGAATGGACTGAATCAATGACCTTTTTCACCCGGCTGGCCTCTGTGCCCGCACTGGTAGGGGTGACCGCTCTTGCATGGGTCTGGATTGTCGTGAAAGGTTCGGATCGTGTTCTGGAGACCGGCTTTCTGTTGTTTACGATTGTGGCAGGCGAACTTCTGGAAGAAAGCTTTCATCGATTTTTCCATCGGGTCGGGAGCCCTTCCGGACTTGCGCCACCCGAATGGGGCATTCCTTCCGAACAATCGATGGTTGCACTCTACGTTTATGGATCGGCCGTATTCCTTCTGATGCGGCACTCCCGGCCAAAATGGATTCGTCCAATCGCATCCCTTGCCTTGCTCGTGATCCTGCTGTTGACCGCCATCAGCCGCATCTTCCTGAACATTCAACTGCCTAGTGACATCGCAGCAGGAATGGTGCTTGGCGGTACCTGGTTGCTTTTTAACTTGATACTGCTGGAAATCTTTCGTCGTTTGCGTCAAATTGGGTCAAATAACCTTACGGGAAACAGGTGAATCTAATGAACTTCGATTTTCAACTTTTTCAAATGATAAATGGGATAGCTGGCCATAACCACGCGTTGGATCGGTTGGTTGCCCTTTTTACAACGTATGGGCCGACACTATTCGGTTTGCTTCTGGTATGGATCTGGTTCAGCAGAAAGGGAAACCTGATCAACAACCGCAAGACTGCGATACTGGCCGTTTTGGCTGCCTTAGTGGCTCTTGCCATAAACCAGTTGATTGGAAGCATCTATTCTCGTCCTCGGCCTTTCGTCAATCATACTGTCAATCTGCTTGTAAGCCACAGTGCGGACTTCTCGTTTCCCAGCGATCACTCGGCTGGCGCCTTCGCCCTGGCGTTCGCCCTGTTGCGGTTACGTAACCGTTTCGCAAAACCGCTGCTTGTGCTGGCCGTGCTGCTCGGACTGTCTCGCATTTACGTTGGCGCCCACTACCCGACCGATGTGCTGGGCGGTGTTGGAACAGCGGCTATCGCCAATCTGCTCGTCTCTTGGCAACAGGAGCGTCTGCAGCCTGTAGTCCGGTTTCTGCTGAAGATTTGGGATCGGTTGTTCGGTCGTTTTTCTCCTTCCGGGAAAACGCCTTCCGATTATAAGAATGAGGATTATCGGGCGTGAGTGACGAAAAAAAACTTTTGGTATATACTATGTATAAACAAAGAGGTGAGTAGAATGCAAACCTATGTAACAAAATGGGGTAATAGCTTAGGGATTCGCATCCCTGCATCGATGGCGGAACAGGCTCACATCGAGAACGGGACACCCATAGAAATTCAAATCAAAGATGACATGATCATTATTCGTCGCCAAACCTATACGTTAGAAGAACTTTTGGCGCAAATTACCCCTGAAAATTTGCATGACGAAGTAAATACATCAGATCCGATAGGTAACGAGATATGGTAAGCAGTACACCACATGCGTATATACCAGAGCGGGGAGATATCATTTGGCTTCAGTTTAACCCCCAAGCCGGGCATGAACAGGCTGGAAGGCGACCGGCTTTGGTGGTTTCCCCCATAGGATATAACCAAAAAGTCGGACTAGCCATTGTCTGCCCAATAACGAATCAAATAAAAGGCTATCCTTTTGAAGTGATCCTACCCACTGACTTGCCAGTCACCGGTGGTATCCTTGTTGACCAAATTAAAAATTTGAATTGGAGAGTAAGACAAGCACAATTTGTTTGTAAAGTACCTCCTGAAACGATTACCGATGCACTCCTCAAATTAGGTACACTCCTAAAATAGGCCCTACCTTTAACTTATCGCGAATTTGATAGTACCTGGTTCACTTCATGTACCGTTTAAGTTCCTTGTAAAAGTTTTCCCGAGTTCCGGCCATCATTACCACGACAATTTCACCCTCGTCATTCTCCGTCAATCGGTAAGCCAGTTCATAGTTCGTCTTTTGGTGGTAAATGTCATAGGAATAGATCCCGGCCAACTCACCTGTTTTGGCATCTCCTACGGTCGGATCCGAACAGATCTCCCGGATGGCTTCGAAGTATTTCTTTTTGAGCTGCTTGTCTTTTAATTTTTTGAAGTATTTTTCGGCTGGGGGCAAATAGTCGACTCGTAACACACTCAATCCTCCATGACATCACCAAAGATCTCTCGCGTCTTTTCAGTTCCGGTTCCTGACGTCTTTTGTGCAATACGGTCGGCTTCTTCAATCATCCGGACAACAGCGGGACGAACCTTAGAACTCATCTTGATAAACTCTTGGACAAGTTCTTGTCCTTGAAATCCTTGATTCACCAGATCCTTTAAAATTTCTTCAGCAAACTCATTAGTCCGGATTGGGCGAATTACCAGCTCGTCGCCGCGAATAAAACAATCTACTTCACTACCAATTCCCAATTTTTCAAAGAACTTTTGCGGTATAGTGATCTGTCTCTTAGCGGACACACTAATTCTTTTTGTTTCGAAGTCCATTGTATGGATTCCCTCTCTTTTTACAATTTGGGTACCCATAGTATATTCCCTCCCGGAAAAAAGTATTCTTTGTCTTCATAATTTCTGTGTTTCCTTGTTTCTTTGTTAATTATAGCATTTTATAATGAGAATAAACAGAGCACTGACGGAGATTCAAAAACTCCACATAAATCAATAAATTTAACAAGGTCCCTTATCGTTATTGTTTGGCTATTTTCCGATAACGTATTTTAACTGCCTGCTATAGAATATCATGCGCTCTTGTTTCAAAATTAGAATGAGGAACCTTGAAAGGGGAGTCCAGATATGCAGTGGTCCGAAGTTTGCAAACTGTATCCGGATCAATGGGTACTTGTGGAAGAATTAAAATCATACGAAAAAAATGACAAGATATATGTTGAAGAGGTTTCCGTAATCAAACCGATCCCGGATTCAAAAGAAGCCATGAGAGAACTCATGATTGCTAAAGGTGATCGATTTGTGTATCACACATCTAAAGAACAGATTGTAATGGAAGTTAGGACAAAGCCTTCCATCAGGAGGCACGCCAATGGTAATTGAGTTCATTGATGGACTCTTATTTACTTCTATCACCCTCATGCACCAAGGAAAATTTAAAACACTGGAGAATGTCGTTATCGACACCGAGCCACAAAATCGATCATTTCCGCAGATGCTGTAGAAGAGCTGAACATTGGTCCTGAAAAGGATGATAAAATCGTAGTAATGCGTGGAATCGGTGGAAAACAACGTTCTCTCCGTAAGAAAGTTGATGGGGTTCGTTTCGGAAGTTTTGAGATTAATGAAATGTATGTGGATTTTGGGCTTTTGGATTCTGACATTGACGGACTGATCGGATTAGACATTCTCTTAAGTGGACGGTTCATAATTGACTTGGCGAATATGGAGATTTATCGAAATCGTTCATGAGTTTATATGGAAAAAGGGGCTTGTCCATTCACCTTGGACAGGCCCCTTTCGTCTTGTATAGTTTTATTGCAACGGTTCCAGTTTCGCGAGTCCCTCGAAATATTGTTTCAGCTTTGGATCCGTCAGAGTCGGCGCCAACAGGTTCAAGTCAACCGACTGCCCTTGTCTCTTCTGGATAGCTGCCAACATCACTTTCGCACGATTTTGATCCTGCTGCTGTGCCGCAGTCAACAAAGGTTCGAGAACCTTCTTCGCTTCCTCATACTTTCCGAGGTACACGTTGGCTTCCCCGTAATACAGCTTCATTTCCGGAGTAATGCTGTAATCGTATTCCGGTTTCAGTACAGACGGCAAATTCTTGAAATCAGCGATACGCTGCTCAATATTCTGGTACGTACTAATAATGTCAGCAAAAAACTGTTTTGACTTTCCTTTGTCTTTACTGTACTCCTCTGCACCATGACTGCCTGCCACGCGCATATAATTTTGTGCGAAGTCCATGGCATAGGGGTCATTTTCCCACGCTTGTTTTGCCAAATCGACCGCTTTCACTGGATCCCCGAACCGTGTGTAATAATCGGAGGCTCTAACCAGATTATCCGGCTGGTACGGGGCTTTCGCCACCGCGCTATCCACGTTTTCCTTAATCTGTGCAGCGAGCTTTTGATCCTGATTGTCTTTATAAAGCTGCGTCTGAAAATCTGCCAGCTTCAAATACGCTGCTGGACGGTATGGTGCAAAAATGGTAGCGTTTTGCGCCGCCTTCAGACCGACATCCGGTGTTTTGGCTGCATTCGCTATCGCCATCTCACGATCGGACAGCAGGAACCCGCCAGCTATTACAGCACCGATTACCGCTACGACAACTCCTCCGTAATTCCAAGTTGTTTGTGAGGAGGATATTTCTACATTCCGCGTAAGAATGCTTGGAAATTTAACTGTAAACGGCGGAACCAACATCCCCAACAAAGCCCACATTAAATAATTGTTCGTTCCATAGGACATATCAAAGTCAATCAAAGAGTGCCCCAGCAACCCAACTAATCCACAGAAGATCGCACTCTGCATAACCCGGTTTTTAAAATCGAACATGCGCAAGGATTTAATCCCCTGCCAAATCGCCATACCGATCATCGTCAACCAGACTAATGTTCCCAGCACCCCTACACTCATAATAATATCGATCAGGTAACTGTGCGACTCGTTACTGATATAGGGATAGGACTGGTAGCGGAGATGGATGGCCTTCCATGCATCCCATCCGGCTCCCAAAACCGGGAAATCATGCAGCACTTTTAAGCCGTCTTTGTAAAAGAGAAAGCGCTGCACAACTGAAAACTGCTGCAAGTTAATGGACGAAATACGTTCTGCCAGATTTTGCGGAAGTCCCACTTTCAGAACGACTCCGGCAACCGCCAAAACAGCCACCAATCCAACTACTGCTGCCACTGTTACACGCTGCTTCTTATTGAGTCGGTTCGTCAATTTACGTATTGCCGCTTCAAACAGCCAAGACACCAAAACAGCAAGAATAGTTCCGGACATTGTAATTTCCCATCCAAAGACCGATTGCTTCTGCAATACCGCTTTTGAAAGAAAGGCGATAGTAGCTGCCAATCCAACCAATGGAACCGCTGTTTGAATCACAACTCGACGTCTTGTTCCTTTCGGATAAATCAGGAATAACAACAGGACCATTCCGGCAAGTACGAGCCATGTACCGCGTGAATATGTCAATATAACAGACGAAAGGAGAAGGTAGGCAACTGCCGGATAGATCCGTTTCATAATTTTTCCCGTTTCGACGGTGGAGGCGGCAACGGCAATGACAAACAATACCGCCTGATAAATAGCGAACGCGTTTGGATATTCAAAGTTTGACGCTAACCGCCGCAAGTTTTCATCAAAAATGGTGCCGTTCACATTCAAGGTACCAAATCCGTTCGCCAGACCGTAGAGGCTGAATACCACACCTGACAACAGCAATCCGTTTAACAGCGATTGCCTGTTTCGGTCAATGCTTGTAATCACCCGCACGATCAGATAAACCAGCGTATAATCAAACTGACGGATCAGTCCCGTTACTGCGTATTCCTGATTGGCAGGGGTAAATGTGGTCAACAGCACCATTAAAAAATACCCGCCGACAAACAGGTCGGTCATTTGCCAGCCGCTTACCTGCGCTCTCGACATGCGCAGCCATGCCAAGACTACAATCGAAACTGCGCTGACATACAGTGAGGAGATCATAAACGACGGGTTGAAAAACAACCCGTTCTTGAATGAAAAACCCACAAACAGGATTGTCATCAGCAAGTAAAACAGTTTATTTGTTCGATAGGCTTGTGCCGTCTCTATGTTGACACGCGCCCCTATCACTCCGGTCAATTGTGTCATCGATCTGTTTCCTCCATTATTTCTTCTCTATTATGGTTCTACATAACTATCCTCAATTGTAACAACCTCCCCGACAAAAATCGATAGAAACTTGTTCCTCTCTATACAGTATCGATCATCCAAACAAAACAGCAGATCGGCAAATCTGCTGTTATTGGCAAACTTAGATTGTATACACCGCATCCAATTTCCATATTCAAAGCTTGCTTACGATCTTTTCAATCCTTTGTTTATATGAGGCTGGACAAGCAGCCAAAACTTGAAGGTAATGCTTTTTCGCTTTATCTGTCTCTCCCGACAAACGATAAAGATCCGCCAGAAGGAGATCGGCTTTCCACTTTACAATGTCACTGTTAGGGGAAACCAAACCCCGATATTCTGCAAATAACGCTTTCGATTTCTTTAAATTTTCTTCGACTTCTTTATAGAATTGTCTTCCCTTTTGAATTTGAATATACCCCAAATAGTAATAACTGTCAGGGAATGTCGGATTCGCTTCCACCATTCGGTCACATACCTTTTCCGCTTCCGACAATTCACCTTTTGCCAGATAGGCGGACACTAACAAATTTAGAACCTCGATAAGAGACCCAAATCCCCGAAACGTTTTCGCCTTCTCTTCCGCTTTCCGTAAGGCTTGTATTCCCTTATCCAAATCTCCTTTGTTTAGCGATTCACGCCCAAGATACAACCACCAGGTCGGATCATCTGGCTCATCCTGAGTCATGTTCTCCAAAAGTTCGATATTCCGTCGTAATTTTCTCTCCATATTCGTTTTTTGAGGATCATATCCGTCATGAAACAATCGAATCCGCACAAAAAAATCATGTGTCCCGAGGTCCGTATACCGGTTCCCCCGGATGGGACCCAGTTGTTCATGGATTCTCCCATAATACCGTAAATGGCCTCTTATGGGAAAGAACCGAGGTAATCCATAATTGATGGAAATCCGATCCCCCATTTGATTTAGCATCATGATATGCAAAAGAGGGTGCGGCTCATAGTCAGCCAATAAGGAAGCGGTATAGTGAAGAAGAGGGACATCATCCGGGTGCAAATGTTTATCCGCATCCACCCACAAAACCCAATCGCTCTCCATTTGTGACATGCCAAAATTGCGTGCTGCTGAAAAGTCATCACACCATGCAAAATGAACCACTGTTGTTTTCGGAAACGATTTCGCAATTTCGATTGTCCGGTCCGTTGACCCTGTATCGACAACCAGGATCTCATCCACCGCATGAACCAAGCTTTCCAAACATCTGCCAATACAGCTTTCTTCGTTTTTAGCTAGGATAGCCGCACCAACTGAAGTCTTGTTGCGAACCTTGAGCAAGTCCTCGACCTCTTCTTTTATGATTCCTTTCGGCACGCTCTCAAGCGATTTTAATTTCTGATCGATCCATGTTGCTTGTGGATGGAATAAACAAGCACGCGTATACACTTTATGAGCCATCAACCCGCACCCTTGATAATAAAGAGAATCCCCCAACAAGATCCAGGCTTCCTCAAATAGCGGGTATCTTCTTACAATATCGGATGCCAATCGTTCCGCGAGCAAATAGTTGTGATCCTGAATCGCATATTGTACGGGTTGAAGTAGGGTGTTTGAGTCCTGCATGTCCATCATCCCCATCATTAAATATCTTTAGGACGACTTACTGTTATACCTAATTTTTGAAAATCCTTTATATTGAAGGTTGCAACGTGATCTGGCGGATTCGCACGGCTGTGCGCTGCCATATAAGCATCAGTAAAATCAATCCCATGTGCTGCATAATTCTGTAAGGACTCTAAAATGACACTTTTCTCGTCTACTTCAATGCCATCCGCATAAATAAGATGTGTCAAAGTAGTAGCAATGTCAGATGGTGTATATCCAAAACGAGGCCCTTCTAAAACCCAACAACACTCAGCAATAACAATTGACGGTACTTTTAAAGTAACTTCACCACTTTGGACTTTTTCCATCAGCTGAGCCGCTTCGATGCCATTGGAGTCTTTAGTTAAAAAGCTAATAATTACATTTGTATCAACCCATACTTTATGCGCCAATTATAAACCTTCTCCTTTAGAGAATCTCTTCTCTGTCATCGAATAACGGGCTTGCCTGCGAATCTCTTGAAAGTCCATTTCTGGTTGATTTGGACGTGCCGACAAAGCTCCAAACAATGACATTAAAGGCTTAGTTCTTATCACCCGAACACGTAAAGTGCCCTGGTCAATTACCTCAAATGCGAGACTATCGCCCTCCTCCACCTTAATGGCCTTTCGAATTTCTGCAGGGATAACAACCTGCCCTTTCGATGAAACTTTAGTAGTGACCGACATATTTTTACTCCCTCCGAATGACACATGCTCGAAGGGACTAAAGCAGTTCCCCTTCTGATTTACGGGTTTCAATCCCTCTTTCATATTCCTCATCGTCATCCCCCAACTCCCCCTCTTTCAATTTTATCTTACTTTATACAATATGTAAAACATTTTATTTCGTCTTACCTAATATAATTGACTTACCTCCAGTTTTATATACGGGCAGAGACAACATTTTAACGGTTTTATACGTTTAAGCAACTTGTGGACACGTAATCGCCCCGATCCTGTCCGCCTTATCGGGCGACTTAGAGTATGAAAAAAACGACTGTTCATGTGTCGAATCCTCCTTCACGAAGAAGGATTAGTGAAGCTTGAAGACAACGCCAATAAATATACCTTTGTCCGGAAGAGATCTACCCTAAAGTATGATCAAAAGCTGGATGAGAAGTTCCATCAGATAGCCTTTCCCATGTCGGGGCCGTACCAAAGAGGATGAAGAAACCAAACGTCAGTATAAAGATGCCACGAGCGATGACAGGCAAAACGAAACGGTCTTAGTCCAATCGAATTTAGGACCAAGACCGCCTAACTGATTTTTATTATTTGTACTGTCTACTTGACGGGGTGCCAGTTCACTTTTTGGGACAGCCTCTTACACGCTTCGGATCTATCTATTGACCGCCGCCTGATGCAGCCCAGGGCTTATCAAATGCCATCAGGTTGTTGTCATGCTGTGCAGCCAAGCTGAGCATCTGTTGTTTGATCTGTTCAACAGCCAATTGTGCGGCTACCACATCAGCCTGGATACCCGTTCCGTTATCATACTTCACTTTCGCAACGCGAAGGTTGTCTTCGGCAGCCTGCAGTTTGCTTTGCAACCCTTTATATTGGTCTTCCTCTTGCTTAATCGCGTTGTAGAGAGAACGAACTGTTTTTTCCAACTGATCTTTCAGTTGACCGACCGAAAGCTTCGCTTTTTCCACATCGATCTCTTTGGCCTTGTACGGATCAGCAGATGGATCGTTAAACGTATACAGATCGACCCGGAGCTGAGCCAAATTCACATTCTGCTCCGCTTGCCAAATGTTTGGACTGTCATTGATGACCTGATTCACTTTCACATCTGCATCAATCGAGCTGTTAGTCATCTGGGGTACATCCACCAGACTTGGGCGTGCATCAACTGGCAGGCCCAACAATTTATCCAGCTTTTGGTACGCGTCATCCATCGCTTTTTTCGCCGCAGATAATGAAGTATCGGCGTTTTTAAAATTGTTTTGTGCCTGAAGCTGATCATTTGTGCTCGCCATTCCCTGTTGGAACTTGGCTTGTGTGATCCGGTTTTGCTGATCGGCGTTTTGATAGGCGATCTGTGCCAAGTTTAAAGCTTCCTGTGCCTGGAAGACACCATTATACGCCTGTTTCACCGCATAAGCAATCGCGTCCTGCGCCATTTCATAACTTTTCTTCGACATCAGGTAACTGGTCTGAGAAGTGGCGAATGAGGAATACAATTTCGCAGCTGACGCGTTATCCCCCGATGCCGGGATCCATTTCACATCATCCGAAACATTGTCCATCACTTCTTTAGAACGCTCGATATCTTTGGCGGCATTTTTCAAAGAGTAACTGCTGTTCATTGCCATGGTGACCGCCGCGTCATACGTCAGCTGGTTCGTATTGCTGCTATCGGCAGACGTACCATTCGAAACTGCGGCAGTCTGTGTGGTATTGCTTGCAGAAGTGTTCCCAGCCGTGTTGGACTGTGATGCACTGCCCGCCGGGTTAGTCGCCGAAGATGCACTATCTGTTGAGTTGGATACAGATGAGCCTGGAGTCAAGTTTGCAGATGATGCAGCCGCAGTATCGGACGTGATCACGGCGGAACGATCATTTGCGTTCCAGTCCACTTTCGCACCCAGCGATTCACTTACAAAACGAAGCGGGACCATCGTTCGATCATTGATGATTTTGGGCGGAACATCCAGATTGATAGAAGTCCCGTTCTTGGTAGCAACCAGCGAATTGATCTGAAGGTTGACCTGCAGATTGGCTTTTGTAGCCGTTACCGTTTGTGTGGCATCATCCCAATTGACCTGCGCCCCAAGTGCCTCAAAGATCCCCCGCATCGGCACTAACGTCCGGTCGTTGACAATCACCGGCTGCTGATCAAATGTTCGGGTCTGACCATTAATGACTACCTGAATTGCTGATTCCGCCGCAGACACGGTACTCGCTGCACTGGTCAACAACAAAGTCGCAAAAAAGACCGATAGTTGTCTCTTCACGAGAAACCCTCCACATTCTTTTCCCATTGTGGGGAAACATACTTTTTAGAAAAAGAGACCCCCTTGCGGGGGTCCCAAATTCTTACTCGAGAGAGCAATTACTTAACGGTTACAGTTTGAGCTGTTGCATCCCACTGTATGTCTGCACCGAGTGCCTGACCAACCGCGCGGATCGGGAGCATGGTACGACCGTTATTGATTTCCGGAGCTGCATCAATCGTTACAGCTACGCCGTTTACATACATGACGTTGCTGTCGATCGTCATTTTAACAACCCGGTTGTTTTGGAAGATCGTTACAGAACGATCAGCGTCGCTCCACAGGATGTTGCTGGACGATACGCCCAGAGCTTGTGCTACATAACGGATCGGCAGGTACGTACGATCGTTTTTGATGTACGGAGCTGCATCCATCGTTTGTTCCGAACCATTCACGGTGTAGGAAGTAGCACCGATCTTGAATACAGCGTTGCCTCTTTGATCGGAAGCTGCCGGAGTAGCAACGGTAGCGATGTCAGCTTTAGCTGCCGTCGTATCGTTGGTCCAGTCAGAGTACTTGGAAGTGTAAGCAACCGGTTGACCTTTAACTTTCAAGGTAATCGGGCCTTCAGCAACCGTACGGTCTACTTTCAGCTTGATGTTCGAAACCTTGATCGTAGACGGAGTTGTGCTTTCACCAGTAACTTCGAATGTTACACGGTTGTCGCTTGTTCCGTTGTCAGCAGCCGTTTGGATGTTGTCGATCGTCAGGTCACCAGAAGTAACTTGAATGGTCGGCTTGCCGTCGAACGCTACGCCATCCGGCAGGTCAAGGATTACTTGGTTGTTGTCATGCTTGCTGTCTTTGCTGAATCCACCAGCGATTTGTTCTGTGATGGTGAAGTCGCCAGCTGTTTGACCAGCAGCACCGATATTTACTTTCGGAGTTGCAGAAGAAGAAGCTTTAATAGAACCAGCTGCTTTTGCAACTACTACTTCGCCGGTTACAGATGCGCTGCCGCCAACTTCAACCTTAACATCACCGGTAAAGGTCGGGTCAACTGCGATTTGCTGATTCTTGATCGTTACTTTACCCGGATCTTTGCTGTTTGAAGAATCACCGGTAACTGTGAATTTAGCAGTCCGGTAGTTCGTTCCTTTGTAACCAGTGAACGTGAGATGCAGCCCGTTTTCACTCGTGGTGGTTGCATCGGTGGATGCACTTGCCGGATCAGTAGAACTGAGTCCATCCGTATCTGCTTTGAATTCCGGCTGCCATCTAGCACCTTCCGGCAGTGTCAATTCAACGGTACGGCCGGAAACCAGAGCGCCCGGAATTCCTTCTTGGATAGTGATATCCGCGATATCCTGCTCATCCTGACCGGAGATTACATTGGTCGGAGTAGCAGCCGTTACGGTAGCATTGTAATCGCCATAGCGGCCAACTACGATGTTGCTTACATCTGTATCGGATTGACCGGATACAGTAGCAGTAATATCACCGTATTTTGCTGTATTACTGTCATCCACGTAGAAGTTCAGTACCAGTTCAATCTGAGTTGCCTGCGAACGAGTACCGGCTGCAGTCTCATTGTAGCTGACTCTCAATTCTTGATCGTTCGGAACAATGGTTAAAGCATTAGCGGTAACTTTATTAGTGTTGGGATCGATGATTGTACCATCAACAACACCCGAATCCCCGTACAATACAGATGCCTTATTACCAGTAGAGCTCCACTTATAGCCAGAAGGCAGTTTGAACTTAACCGTATCTCCGTTTCGGAACGCACCTGCAACATCTTCCGCCAGGTCAATTTTAACTTGGAACTTGTCGTTCGAAGACTGCGTGTCAGCTACAGCAACGGAAACGGTACCGCTGTTAGATATTTTCGCAGCCGTTACTTTACCATTCGGGAAACCGCTGTTGGGAGAAGCATCAAATACAACATCCAACGGACCGCCGCTTGCACCCGTAACGTCTACGCCGTACAGTTCAACGTAGAATACAGCGTCGAACGGTTGTACAGAGCTTACCGCTTTTCCATTGAGGGAAGCATCAGCACCCGTGTTTCCGCCGTAGAGAAGATCTTGGCGCACCGTAATTTGGAGGCGGTCATCTCCTAATTGTTTTACACTAAAGATCCCAGTATACGGACTTATATTAGAGGCAGCGTTCGGACTAATGTTTTGATCTGGAGTGCCGGTAGGATCATTGGTTCCAACAAAACCGTTCTTATCACCTGCGTTGTTGATGATGGTCGGAACCGACACAAAGTTTTTGTAAGTTTTACCACCTACAGATGCAGAACTACCACCAGATTGAACCGATTGCGGAGCTACTGAGTTATCCGGCAGTTTCACACCGCTCGGAAGTTTAACCGTTACCACGTTGCCCGCTTTCAAGGAACCTGCAGCAACCGAAACTTTAATTTTCCCAAGAGCTTGGTCAGTGGTAGCTTCCGTCGAAATCGTCGGAACCGTTACTGCAGTGATGGTGCCTGCGCCAGCAGCGAATACGGAAGAAGCAGCCGGAGCTACAACTGCTACCGGAGTAGCGATTGCGGTTGCAGAAAGAACCGCAAGAAGTTTTGTGCTCTTTTTCATAACTCTTATTTCTCCTCCTCTTAAATCCTTTAGTACTTACTGATAGGTTGTGTGTTGTAATTCAGAGCCAAACCTTTCCCTATATATGTTCAACCCCACTCAGTCTCTGCCCAACATGCTTGAATTTCGATTCTGCGACCTTCCCAATTCCCGTTCCCTAAGGTTCGCATGACGAATTCCACGCAATTCGCTGAGCCTCTGCCCAAGCAGGACAACATCACTCCCTTCAGTGAAATTCACCTTTACAGTCGGTGAAGCTGGAATTTCACATTAAGTATACGACACAAATCAAGCAATTCCTCTTATATGGATTCGAAATTTGTCGGAAAACTATGAGGGTCGTTCCAACTTGTCTATCGAATCTATGAATCTTTTGTTTGGCTCATGAACCGATTATACTTGCCTGCAAATAGAAACGTAAAGTAGTAAAGATTTCTTGCTTTGCCATCACTTTGCCATCCATATGCGCAACGTCTCGGTTTTATACCTGCGGTTTTTATAGCTTACAGAATGGCTTTAAACGTGTAATGGTTTGTTTTACACTATGATAGACGTAACGAAACATAAAAAGGTTACACCCGATTCATCATTTTTTTATAAATTTCTTCGGTTTCCTGTACAAGACGTTGGAGAGAATAGTATTGAAATACTTTTTGCTGCCCGGTTTGCCCCATTCTCTTCATCTGTTCGGGAGTCGATAACGCGGACTGGATGGCGCTGCAAAGCGCATCGGCATCCTGTGACGGGACGAGCATTCCGTCTTCGCCCTCCGCTACGACCTCCGGATTTCCACCCACCGCGGTGGCAATCACGGGCACTCCTGACATCATAGCCTCCAATAATGCAATCGACAATCCTTCCGAGACGGAAGGAAGCACAAACAAATCGAACTGCGGCAGCAATTCGGCTACATCCTGGCGTACGCCAAGAAAATGAATGCGCTGCTGCAACCCGGCCTCTATTGCCGCCTGTTTTAACTCCGCTTCCAGTTCGCCGCCGCCGATCCAGACATAGTGTACATCCGGAAACTGATTCTGCAGCATTCCCGCCGCACGCATCAGGTAGGAATGGCCTTTCACCTTATGGAGCCGAGCCACGGTTCCGACCAGCACCGCGTCCTGTGGCAGTTGCAATTCTGCGCGAAGCCGGGAAAAGGACGGTCTTGCGGGAGGCTGGTCCGGCAGGCGAATCGCATTGTGAATCACACTCGTCCGGTTTTGCGGCAATCCTTTCTGATAAAGTGTTTGCTGCATGGCGCGGGACACCAGAATAAAATGGTCGACCAGAAACCAGGTGCGCTTCTCAAGAAAACCGAAAATCGCCCGTTTCCAGGGCACCGGATAGTCCAGTTCGAGAACGCTGTGAATGGTAGTGATGAGTTTAAATCCGGACGGCAAGGACAGTTTCGCAAGTCGTCCCGCCAAATTGGCACGGACTCCATGCGTATGCACAATATCCGGGTGAATCGCACCAATTAATTTACGAACGGCCCGCAGACCAAACAAGGTTCGGGCTGTCTGAAGCGAGATCACCGAAACTGGAATTTGCAGTTGTTGCAGCCGTTCCGCTAATTCCCCCTGGTAAAACACAATAACATGAGGTTCCCATTGCTCCCGATCCAGTGATTGTATCAGTCCGAGAAGATGCTGTTCCGCCCCGCCAAACTCGCCGCCGCCAATTATGTAAAGGATTTTTGCTGGAGCTGCCATCTGCATCCCTCCACGGACCCTTTCGGTCATCTTCATTTATTTATAATAACAAAAAGCAAGATTCGCTTACAATCATGTATCCGAACGGGATTGCCGCCAGAACGCAAGTCCGGTTCGCAGCGATTGCCAAATCGATACGAGAGCCACACCGATTGCCAGATAGAGAAACGGCATCAAAGGCTCGTTATACCGCCCGAAAACAAAGTAAACGCTGTACACCACCGTAAAATAGCCCAGCAGACTGAAGAGCAGGAACAACTCTTTCCTGCCTTTCCTATTTAATAAGAAGGAAAGCAGGAAAGCCAGCAGCCCGAATTTGACAATCCGCCACTGCGCTGCATGTACATCCGCTTCCTTTATATGAAAGATCTCCACCCAATAAAACGAATCTTTCCATAAAATCTTCGGTTTCAACCAGGCATAGCTTTCAATAAACGAATTCCGGTCGGTTTCCCACCACAATTTAATTCGCTGTTTCGCAACCTCGGCCTGTATCTTCTGAAACTCAAAGGAAGTTACGTTTGCATATTCCGCTTTCAAATTCTTCATAAGTTCATCCTGCGGAGGACGATTCGGATACCCTTTTCCCTGATAGGAACCCAACAGCAGAGGATTCCCCTCACCCGCCGTCAGAGGAATAAACGTATGATAATGCACATAATTGCGAATCCACCAGGGAGACAGCACCATCAGCATGACGGCAGCCGCAATCGCCGCCTGTTTCATCAGCAAGCGAAACGGATATTTTTGCAGCAGCAAGTAAATCAGAAGCAGGACCGGATAAAGCGCGACGGTTGTTTTGAACATAAGAGCCGCCATATAACACAGCAGCAAGCTGTAGAAATGAACCGGTTTCCGTTCACGCGCCAATCGAACGGAGAAGTAAACCAGAAACACAAGGCTTGCAAAAAACGGCGTTTCTGTCAGCAATAAGTTGTCGGTTACAATATGCTCGATGGAAACAGCCAGCAAAAAAGCGGCGATCACTCCAACAGCCGTTCCCCAAATATAACGGCCCAGCAGATAGATTCCATAAATGCCAAGCAACCCGATTCCGATCATAACGATCTTCGCCGCGTACATTCCTAGCGTTCCCGATCCGAACAGCAAAAAAACGGCCGCCAGCAGAAGCGGCTGACCCGGCATAATTTTGACAGTCGGTTCAGTTGCGAAATGGGCCGGTTCCGTAGGCCCTTTGTACGTTAACATCCCCGTTTCCAATAACCGAATGGCACCATTCGTATAGCCTACGTCATCGCTATGCAGGCTGAGGTGATCCAAGCCATATATCGCCAGCGCGGAAAGCCTGAGCAGAAGCGCGATCAATAAAACCGTTCCGATCCACATGCGGTGTTTTGGCATCGTATAATTTCCTTTTTAATAAATGGAGTTGTAATAATCCGATGGTACAGTGGTAATTATAAACAACCTTGCCGTTATTGGACAAGTCTGTTTCGATTCGGATTGGGATGGTATAATTTTGGCGTTGGAAACGTTATGTCCTGGAAGGAGAAAACAAGTTGTGATACTAAACATCAGGAAATTCGAAAGGTTGCAGATGTGGGCATTGATTTCACTTGCCTGCTTTCCCATCGTTGACTACGTACTTCGGTTGCTGCCTATTGTCGGTTCCATCTGGGACAAGTTGATTTTGCTCGGTCTGGCATTGATCGCCGTCTATCGATTTGTGGCGGGAGACCGGTTTGAGCGGTTGCCGTACCACCGGGTCATGATTGCATTTCTTGCACTGGGCGCCGCCTATGTGGCGATCGATCTTCCTTTTTTTGCGGCCGATTTCGAAGGGTTTCGCGCCGTTTACTGGTACATGCTGTTCGTTTTTGTTCTGCCGTTTGTAGTTCGGGAGCGGGAAACAGCGCTTCAACTGGTGCGCTTTTCACTATACGCAGGTCTCTTGATCAGTTTGCACGGGATCTACCAATATATTGTCAAAACGCCGATCCCCCCCAATTGGATAGATGCGGGAGAAAGTTTACGGACACGCGCCTTTTCCTTATTCGGCAGCCCCAATATTATGGGCAGCTATATGATTCTGCTGTTTCCCACAGCGGTCGGAATGGCCTGGTCGGCCTCCAGCTGGAGGCAGCGGATTTTGTTTGGCGGAATCGCGCTTGCCGCTATGATGGCCTTATTGTTTACTTTCACACGGGGCGCCTGGCTCGCGTTGTTTGTAGCTCTGGTTATTACCGCTGCGCTGATTGACCGCCGCCTGCTGATCCTGATTCTGGTCGCTGCGGTCGCCGCCTTTTTCATTCCGAAAATCCACACCCGTGTAACCCAACTGTTTGATCCGCTCTATTGGATGAAAGCGGCAAAAGACGGACGCGTCTACCGCTGGCTGCTGGCTTATGACGTAGTCCGCAACAACCCGTTTTTCGGAACGGGGTTGGGACATTTCGGTGGCGCCGTGGCAGCCCGCCGTTTTAACGCCATGTATGTGGACAACTATTACGCCAAGACTATCGGAGAAATGGGGCTTGTTGGCCTGTTTGCGATGTTGGCGCTTTTCTGGACCGTGATGCAAAACTTGTACAAGCGAATTTTCAAACCGCTTCGCAGCCGTCCCAACTGGCCGTTGCTGGCAGGCATGTTCGCCGGTCTCCTGGCGCTTTTGGTGCAAAATGCGGTGGAAAACGTATTTGAGGTACCGGCGATGAACTTTCTCTTCTGGTTTTATGTTTCATTACTGGTTATTCTGACCCGAACCGGGGATACCCACACAGTCGATACGAGTCTTACAAGGGAGGAATATACAACATGAGGTATGTAACAATCGCTCTTTACTCCCTGTTCCTGACCGCGATCTATCAGTTGGTGGCGATTCCGCTCGTACTTGATTTTTCTTATTATGGGTTCGCCGTTTTGATAATCGGTGCGTTATTAGGCTATTTCTGTGTGCCGAAACCGCAGCGCCGATTTGTGTTTTTGCTGTCTTTGCTGATTTTGCTGCTAAGCTATGGGGTGCAGCGAATCTATCTCGACAGCCTCGCGTGGCGGTTTATCGAGTTCCCTTTCTTGTTCCTGCTGCTTGGCGCCCTTGCCGCCTGGTACGGAAAAATCCGCTGGCGTGACTTTACGGTTGTATTTCTCGCACTCACACTGTTTCTTCAATGGATGCCGTTTTCCAGCCTTGCGTTTTATTCGCAATTTCAACTGGTTTACAATAGCGCAGCGTTGGACCGTTTCCCGACATTTCCTGTATATCCTATCGTAAACCGGGGGACGGATCTTTATACGCTGGGAGATTTGAAGCCGCTGACCGACGATGAACTGAAAAAAGCAACAGTCGGTCCGGACGGAAAAGGAAATCTGCTTGCTGTATTCGAACTGCAAAAGCGGCTGCTGGAAGGCGTTGATATTCTCCGTTTTTCGCAGAAGGACGGATACCTGAAACATCCGGCTACGAAAGAAGAAGTCGCAGCCCTGCCGTTCCCATCGCTCGCTTTGACCGGTTTCCCATACTATATTTCGAGCTGGACCGTGAACAACGAAGCCGTTCGCCAGCACTTTACACCTAGTGTAGATCCAAAGCGGGTCTTGACCAGTTTTTTTAATCCGTTGTCCATTACGGCAGCCATGGATAAACAGGCGGAAGACGCGTTATCCGCCACCCGCAAAAACTGGTCCGATGCGTTCGGGCGTTCCAATTCCCCCGCCATTCCAAACGGCGCCCTGGTGGGCAAAGGTAAATTCATGCCCGGCAACGACTCGCAACTGGTAGTTGTCAAAAACAATGAAGTGCAGTTGATTGACGGAAACAACCCTTCCGAAACACCGATTGCCGCTTATAAAGGATCTTGGGATGAGCCGGTCACTTCCAATTTGGTGATTGGAGACGTCGATGGGGATGGGATCGACGAACTTTTATTGAACACGATTCCCGCCAGGATTCTTAAACTGAACGCAAACCGTACATGGAATACGATATGGGAAAGCGGGACGGATTCCCTGCGCTTCGAGTTCGTTCAGCCGGGCGTGAAAGCAGGCTCGAAACCGATGATCGTCACAAACGACCCCAGTCTGGTGCGGGACAAACCGGATCGTTATTTGACCGGGTATACATGGCAAAACGGTCAGTTGATTCGCGATTGGCGCGTATTCAAAACCAATCTGCTGTTCCCGTTTCCGATTGACAACCAAACTTGGGCCAGCGGATTTTACGGCACGCCTAATCTGTTTGTAATCAGGCCGCTGCCCGTTTCCTTGCAGACTGTTCTGGCAGGCATGTATGCGCTGCTTATCGTCGGCGGATTCGGCTATCAGCTTTTGAAACGGGGGAGACTTCATGAATAAACGATTCATCGCCGCACTCAGTTTAGGGTTGGCATTGCTTATGTCCGGCTGCAGTCTGCCCCTTTCGGCGCCGAACAGCACCGCAACTCCTGCCAAACCGGAAGAGAAAACGATGGATCCAGACGGCTGGAACCAAATTCTTGATTCGGTAGACAAAAACCAAACGGTTACCGACTTCGGCATCCAAGCCAGCTTGGAAACGTTTGAGCGGAACAACAAACATGCAGCCCGGTTATACGGTGATATTATCTTGCCGGATCAGGCAGTAATATCCCAAACGATCGACAACCAGTCCTATTACCTGTATCAGGATAAAAAAACGGCCTATTACAGGGAACTGGGGGTTTGGCGACCGACAGAACGGGTAGCCATCCCGAATGTGTGGCAATCCTTGTTGTCTTTAAAAAAGTTGCCTGCGCCACCTGTTTTCCGGTTGCCTGATCTTTCCCTCCTGACCAATAAGGACACGGAAGTGTACCAGTTTGAAGCGGATGCGATTCGATTTGCCGATTGGCTGCCAACAGCGAATAAAACGATTCCCAGCCGCTACACCATTTACGTCGACAAAAAAACACGCTACATCCGACAGATTGATATTGTTTCCACCAGTTCCGTATCTGACATCGGAACGATGGTATCAAACGCTTCCATTAAGTTTTTCAATCTCGGCAACAAGCAAACGAAAATCGAGATGCCGGAAGGATTGAAACAGCAGCTGAAAAATCAGCAGCTGAGCACGCCCAGTCAATGATCGTGTGATGTGCTGTATATTGACAAGGGGCTGTCCCAAGCGGGTAGCGCCGAATAGTCACACCCCAAATCGGGCTAAAAAATACCCCGTATCCCTATTAAAAGTGGTACGGGGTAACTGCTTTTCATACAAATTTAATTACTGGGCGGCTATAAATTTGAGAAAATGACTGTTGGAACAGCTTTAAAACCTAACAGACTTTTTAAGGATCTCAATTTCTTCTGTGTTTTCGCTAATCTTATTCGCTGAAAATCTAAGCGCATTTCTATTCGGCTCAAGCGATCTTTAATCTCAAGTTGTCCATCTTTAAGCGATTTAACATCTTCTTTTATTGAAGTAATATCCTCTTTAAGCGATTTAACGTCCTCTTTTAGCAATTTAATATCTGCGCTTGTTTCTTCAAGCCTTCCCAAAATCGCTTTTAATAGCTCCTTTGTTTCGTCCATATGAATCCTCCCTCAGATTCGATTATAAACGACTTTCCGATGGCGTTATCAAAAAATTTTTATGGACCACCGATTTGCCAAAATGGAAAATTTTTTTATATTTAACCCTAGTAAATTGGCTATTTCTAGCGAATTTTATAGTAGATAGTGTAGGATTTGCTCAATTTTTGTCGAAGTTCTACATAATGCTTTTATTGGGAGGATGTAGAAACGTGAAAATGCCAGTACCCTCACGCCGACGCCTGTCGCGCAAAGCCCTTTCGGGCACCATCGCAATTTCGCTGCTTGCCCCGCTTCCGCTGCTGCCAACCGCTTACAGCCAAACGGCTTTGGCCGCTGCTGCCAAATCCGACTCGCAATCACAGGGCCAATATACTGATGTGCCACCGGGACATTGGGCGTTTTCCGCCGTTCAGACATTGTCAAACATGGGAATCGTACGGGGGAAAGCCACGAATTTGTTTGCCCCTTCCGACACGATTACCCGGGCCGAATTCGTAACCCTGCTGTTACGCGCTTTAAAGACACCGCTTGACCCGGACAGCACTCCGGTTTTCGATGACGTTCCAGCTTCCTATTTTGCCTTTAAAGAAATTCAGACCGCCTCGAAACTGAAAGTGTTTGGCGATGCGTCCGTCACCTCTTTTCAACCGGATCAGCCTATTACGCGCCAGGATATGGCCTATTTTATAGCCAATGCTTTACAAATTCCTGCCGTTTCTGACGCAGTTTTAAAAAGCACCGGTTCATTCGCCGATGCGGACCAAATTTCGCCTGACGAGCAAAAAGGAGTGGCGATCGCCAGCCAGTTAAAAATCATCAACGGTTATCCCGACAGTACGTTTAAACCGCTTGCTACCGCTACCCGTGCAGAAGCGGCCGGCATGATTTATAACCTGTTGCAAGTACCTGCCGCAAAAATTAACGATCTTAAAACCAGCGTACAGGTAAGCCGAATTCAGATTACACCCGATCAAGTGAAGTTGGTCGCGGGAGAAACCCTCTCCCTGACTGCGCAACTGTTCAATAAGGCGAACTCTACCGTTTCGGGTATACCCGTTGTATGGAGCGTAGATGGGCTCGTGGGACAGATTTCATCAGACGGGGTTTTCACCGCGCTGGTACCTGGCAGCGGAAAAATAACCGCGACTGTTCGCCAGCCCGGGCAATCCCCTGTTACAGCAAGTGTCAACGTCACTGTTGAGGCACCTAAACATTTGGCGTTCTCGAATGACGATTACGGTTCACACAAACCAACCGAAACGATCAATTTGACCGTTAAGGTCAATGACGAAAACGGGAAATTCCTGCAGACGGACAATCTCCGTGCAGTTACATTTACGATAACGGGACCGGATGGGACGTTCACCACGCAAGCATCTACCGTTAATGGCGTCGCTCAGTTGCAGACTTCCAAAACCAAAGCAGGAACATACACGGTTACAGCGTCTGCCAGAGGCACCATCTTGGATAAACCGGCCACATTTGTTGTAACGCCAGGCGATCTTGCGAAACTGGATGTTCACGCGGCTCCTTCTACATTTGTCCGTCCCGGTCAGGATGTACAGATCAGCGCCAAGGGACTGGATATGTGGGATAATGAGATTTCCACTTTCCCCGTTACGTTCAAGGTCAACGACAGCCGGTTGGGTTCAATTTCTTCGAATAGCAATTCGCCCATTGGAACCCTGAAGGTGGGCAATACGCAAGGAAGCTACACGATCACCGCACAGTCGGGATCCATCAGCGCCACTCAACAACTGACCGTATATACATCAGCTGCTGATCTGTCGAGCGGAAAAGGAGAATGGATGATGTACAGCGACTGGAAAAACTATCCGGTCGATCAAACCATTCAACGGTTAAAGGATGCCGGGGTTACACATGTGTATATGCTCAACTCGACGACAACAGACGGGTTCTTTGGACAAGACGCGATTGACGATTTCCTGCCGAAAGCCCATAAAGCCGGAATTGCCGTAGTGGGCTGGATTTATGCGGCAAACAATGATCCCTGGAAGGATGCCGGTCAAACCATTCAAGTCATTAATTATACGACTCCTACAGGTGACAGATTCGACGGAATTGCAGCCGATATCGAAGAAAACCTGGCGGCCTATCAACAAGAGGCATTTGCAAAAGGAATCCGGGATGCCACAGGTCCCAACTATCCGCTGTTTGGAGTCATTTATCCGGCTACTTGGAAGCCAAACCAGCCGTGGAGCGTCTACTCCAAATATTACGATGTATTGGAACCGATGGTCTATTGGCATTTCAAGTCAAAACCATACACCTACAAAGAAGCGTACGACAGCATCGGTGCTGAAATCACAAAACTGCGCCAGTTGACCCGACAAGACATGCCGATTAAAATCGTCGGCCAGTCCTATAACATGTTCCCCGGTGACGCAGGACAGTATCCGCAGCCTTATGAAATTCGCGGCGCCATGCAGGCTGCTAAAGATTACGGCGCAATCGGCTATTCGACCTACCGGGGCAGAACGGCAACACCGGCCGAATGGAACGAATTCGCGAGTTTTAACTGGTAATCCTCTCTTAGTAAACAATCAGCCTCTTGTCCGATTGGATGAGAGGCTGATTCGTTATTTAAGGAATTCTATGGCGTTTCGGCAAATACGATCCTGTTTTTTCCGCTCGACTTGGCTCGATAGAGCGTTTGGTCCGCCAATCGTACCCATTTGCTGGCCAAGTGAGCAGACGACACACCCGTAACGACTCCCATACTGACCGTCACCCCCTGCAGCACTCCCGCTTCCGTATCGATCGTCAATTCTGCCAACGATTGCTGTATAGAAACCAGCAGTTTCTGTACCTGCTCCTCCGATTTGTCAAACAGCAAAATCCCAAATTCCTCTCCCCCGTATCGGGCCGCTATATTCGGAGCCACCAGCCGTTCGCGGAGCAGCAAACCGATTTTGCGCAGTACTTCGTCTCCCACCAGGTGCCCGTACATGTCATTAATCTTTTTAAAATCATCAATGTCTGCCAGTATGATCGTAAGCCGAGAGATTCCGGTATCTTCCAGCGACTGTATGAGGGTTTGATAAAAATAACGATGATTGTAGAGCCCTGTCAACCAGTCGACCTTCGATTCGATGCGATATCGGTTGCTGCGGGCCACGACATATAAAACCGAAAACGAAATGAGCACGAACAGGGTTCCGGTTAATACGGTCTCAAAGAAAGCGTCTGTTGCGCTGACAGTCCCTCCTGCATAGGAAACCATCAGTCCGCTGAAATAAAAGATCAGTATGGCAATCGTCAACAATACCCCAGCCATGACTAACCCGCCACTGAGAATACCAATCAAAACCACCAGCAGATAATAGCTGTTGAAATTAAAAAGGTCCATTGTCAACCGTGCCATCACTGACATGCTGCCAACTATGAACAGCTCGATAATCCGCAGCATGCAGGAATAGGATTTAGACCAATTCTTCGTATTCCGCAACAGGAAGTAAACGATTCCGTTGTAGATCGCCAGCACGGACATGGAGACAAGCATCGGGACGAAGTACGCTTGTCCCACCCACATATAGTAAACCGGCGGAAACAGGAACATGATCCATTTGCCGTAGAGGAAAGCCGCTTCCAGCTTCGGAAGATCCCGTGATTCCAGAAGTCCGTTCCCTCCATACTGAACAATCAGTTTCCAGATGAACCGAATGCTTTTTGTTGCGTCGCTCATTTTCATCACCTTTAAATATTCCGAATCGTCCTATCATGCGATACATGGGTAAATTTTTATTGAAATGTGATACAATCTAGAACGAACAAGGAGGGCGAACCATGCTGTCAAGTTATAAAACGATCAAAGGCTATGGGGAAGACATGTTAACGATCAAAAAATCCCGCTTCATCAGTTATGCGCAGCCAGTCGAAACAGAAGAAGCGGCGATTTCCTTTATCGAGTCGATCCAGAAAAAGCACTGGGACGCTACTCATAATTGTTATGCGTATCAGATTGGTCCGCACGACGAGATTCAGAGGTCGAACGATGACGGCGAACCTTCCGGTACCGCAGGAAAGCCTATTTTGGAGGTAATCAAAAAAGAAGGACTTAAAAACGTGGCCATTGTAGTTACCCGTTATTTTGGCGGCATCATGCTTGGCTCGGGAGGTTTGGTACGAGCCTACGGGCAAGCAGCGACAGCCGGATTGCGTGCCGCCGGGATCGTGACCCGTTCCCGCTTCCAATCGTTTGCCGTCAAAATTGACTATACATGGCTGGGAAAGTTAGAAAATGAGCTGTTACAACAGGGATACTTTATCGTCAATACCGAATACACCGATCTGGTCTGTTTAACGGTGCTTGTCCCAGCAAATGAAACGGAACATTTCCGGACGTTGGTGACAAACGCGACCCATGGACAAGCGAGCCTGCAAGAAGGAGAGGTCGTTTATGCAACCATTCAGGACGGCAAGGTGATCAGTTAGTCGCCCAGAGCGAACATCAATTCCGCCTCGCAAGCTACTTTATCGCCTACCATAGCCACTGCTTTCCCCTTGCCAATATTCCGTCTGAACGAAAGAATCTCGACTTCCATGTGAAGCGTATCACCCGGTCGGACTTGTTGTCGAAAGCGGGCACCGTCAATACCGGCAAAAAACGCCAGCCGCCCTTTGTTTTCCTCGACCGACAACAAAGCAACCGCGCCGACCTGTGCCATCGCTTCAATCACCAAAACTCCCGGCATGACCGGATACTCAGGAAAATGCCCGGCAAAAAACGGTTCGTTTGCGGTCACGTTTTTGATTCCAACAGCCCTTTTTCCCGCTTCCACTTCCAAAATTCGATCAATCAGCAAAAACGGATACCGATGTGGGATAATCTCTTTGATTTGATCAATGTTTAACATAATTCCCTCCGTAGTGAGACCTGCCCCGCGTACTATCGATTGAGTGCACGGATTTTACGCAGATAGACAATGCTGGTAAGAAAAGAAAAGGCGATTGTGATCCAAAGCAACCAATCGGATATGGCCCATTTGAACAGAATGCTGATTACCATTGCATAGTACAAAACGGTGGTGAACTTTCCCCACCACACGGCCGGCACAATCTGCTTGTCGCGAAAATGAAAAAAAGCCGAGCCCACAATCATCGCAACGTCACGAAACACAAGCAGAATGGCTGCAATCCAGGACATTCGTTCGGACAGTATAAAAGACAGGATGACAGACAGCATCATCAGTTTATCAGCCAAAGGGTCAAGAATTGTGCCGAGCGGGGTAATCAGATGGTACTTGCGCGCCAAATAACCGTCCAGCAAATCCGTCAATCCAGCCGCTACCAAGATCGCAAACGCATATCCCATATTCCAATCGCTATCTGAAAAAAACGCCAGAAAATAGCAGGGTACAAGGCATAACCGCACTGCAGTCAGTATGTTGGGCAATTGCTTCAATCGGATACCCCCTCTGCTGCACTAATTCCAATCATAGCATCAAATGGAAAGCAAAAAAAGAGGCCGCTTGTTCGACCCCTTCGGCATATACCCGTTGTTACGATCGCAGATTATTTGCCAGTCCCATCATCGTGTCGATCGTTGCAACTGATCGCGCATTAATCTGATAAGCCCGCTGGACTTCCATCAAATCAGCCATTTCCTTCGCAAGGTCAACGTTTGCCATTTCCAACGCCCCCTGCCGGATTGTCCCGATTCGATCCAAATCGGATTTTTGAGTTAGTTTGCCGAGCGAATCATTTAAAGGATTATAATTGGTTCCGGGTGCTATACGGTACAGATTGTCTCCGACTTCCTGCAGATTTTCTTCCGGATTCCGAACCAGTACCAGATTAACCGTATCGACATAGGCCGGTCCATTCCCGCTATCGGCCAAAATTTGCCCATCGGTCTTCACCGACATCGATTGTCCATCTACCCCGGCTGGCAACCGGATCGGTTGTCCCGACTGATTCAAAAGGGGGTATCCCTCATCCGTCACCAACATTCCATTCCCATCCACATGAAAATTCCCGGACCGGGTGAACGCCGTCTGGTAAGGCGAACCGGAACCGTTCGAGGGAATGCCGATCGTAAAGAACCCTTCCCCTTGAACCGCCAAATCGGTATTGTTGCCTGTTGTCTGAATGCTGCCTTGCGAAAAAATCTGCCCCAAATGAGCCGCATAAGACCCGTTTCCGATCCGTAATCCGGCTGCGGAAGCTCGGCCCTGCAATTGAAATTCATCCGGCTGCGTAAATTCAGAACGCAGCATCTCAGCAAATTGACTTTGTTTCTCTTTAAACCCTACCGTATTTAAATTTGCCATATTATGACTGATCACATCCAGCCTGGTTTGCTGTGCGGTCAAGCCGGATGCTGCCGTATAGAGCGCTCTCATGTTGCGGTCTCCTTTCCTGTTAGATCCGTCCTAATGAATTGACCGCCTTATCCAAAGTACTGTCAAGCGTCCGAATCATTCGTTGATTTGCTTCATAACTGCGCATTACAGCCATCATATCGGTCATCGCCTGGGCTACATCCACGTTCGACGTTTCCACAAACCCTTTCTTCAGTTCACCGGTTCCCGTAGCCACGGACGCGGGGTTGTACCGGTATGAACCGGTTCCCGCCTGCTGCAATTGATTGGTATCTTGTATATCAATGATTTTGAACTGTAAATTCGTATTCAATTGAAACCCTCCGACACCCACTGCCATGCCAGCTACCAAACTTCCCGATTGCTCGTCGAACTTGACACGGGAATTGGGTATCGGTTTACCGGTCGCGTCAACTGCCTGCACAAAGAACCCGGCAGAATTGACAAGATACCCTTGTGTGTCCAAATGAAAGTCACCATCCCGCGACACATAGGAATTGCCCTGTGCGTCTTCCATCGGGAAAAACGAAGCACGCCGCGGTTCTCCCGGATGCTCCACATCCTCAATCGCATACCCATATTTGTTATCGGTGGCTTTTAAAGGGCCTTGCGAAAAACGGGTAAGTACCTCTTCTAAAAAGGCACCCGTCCCAACACTGCCGATATTCGGCATGCCCGGACTGATCGATTGAGGTCCGCTGCCCGTATGGTCATTCAAAGAATACAACAGCATCTCGGGGAACGAACGCATTATGCTGTCATCTTTTTTGAATCCGATCGTATTCACGTTTGCCAAATTGTTTGAAATCACATCTTGCCTGCGTTCTCCGGCAACCATTCCGGACGCTGCCGTATAAAGCCCACGGATCATTTCTGTTCACCTACTCCTTAGAGGTCTTTTGCCCGTTGTCCGTATCACTTGCGACAAGTTGTCCAAGACCATTCCCGTTCCACGCGCCACACACGTCATGGGATCGTCTGCAATATGAACGGGGATTTGCAATTCTTCCCGCATCAGCTTGTCCAAACCGAACAACAAGGCACCGCCACCCGTCAACACAACACCTTTGGTATAAATATCGGAAGCCAGTTCAGGGGGAGTCCGCTCCAATACACTTCTCGCCGCCGAAATCAGTTGCGCTACAGGTTCTTCCATCGCCAACCGGATCTCTTCCGAGTTGACCTCAATCGTTTTGGGAAGGCCGGTCACCATATCGCGGCCCCGGATATCCATTTGTTCATGGCGTGCATCCGGGTAAACCGATGCAATTTGCATCTTTATTAGTTCTGCCGACCGTTCACCAATCAGCAGATTGTGTTGTTTTTTGATATAGCGAATGATCGATTCATCAAACTTGTCCCCCGCAACTCGAATAGAAGAGGCGGTGACGACGTCTCCCAACGAGAGTACCGCAATGTCCGTCGTACCTCCGCCAATATCCACCACCATCGATCCACTCGGTTGAAAGATGTCCAGTCCAGCACCGATCGCGGCAGCGCGAGGTTCTTCAATTATATATACATCACGAGCCCCCGTGCGTTCTGCTGCTTCACGCACCGCTTTCTGTTCAACGGACGTAATGCCAGCTGGCACACAGATCACGATTCGGGGCCGCATCAGGATTCCTTTTCCGACCGTTTTGTTTATAAAATGACGAAGCATCATTTCCGTTACATCGAAGTCTGCGATGACACCCTCGCGAAGTGGGCGAATGGCGATAATGTTTCCAGGGGTGCGCCCAAGCATTTGACGAGCTTCTTCTCCAATTGCCACCACTTTTTTGGTTTGGCTTTCTATAGCTACTACGGACGGCTCATTAAGTACAATTCCTTTCCCTTTGACATGGATCAGGACATTGGCCGTTCCTAGGTCTACACCAATATCTCTACTGAACATTTAAAACGTTGTCCTCCTTCGTATCCGATCTCCAGGCTTCTATAACCGATATATGATACGTGCTGTATGAAAGAATAGTGGTGTTTCCCTACGGCCCCATTCCACGTTAAAAAAATTCCGGATTTTGTTATTAGTAATATTCTACAGTGTCGTAGAAACTCCTTTTTCCACGCCGACATTTTTTGACAATTTCCGTTTTGGTTCCTCTCTATGATATTTCTTCTTGGTTGCTTCTCCACCCCTTAAATGGCGTATAGACTTGTGGTATTCGAGGATTTCTTTCACACGGTTCGCTAAATCAGGGTTAATATCAGGCAGACGTTCGGTCAGGTCTTTATGCACCGTGCTTTTAGAAACACCAAACTCCCTTGCGATTGTGCGGACGGTATTCCTCGTTTCAACGATATACTCGCCAATCTTTAGGGTGCGCTCCTTGATGTAGTCGTGCACTCCCTTTCGCCTCCCCCATCCTTCAAGTGTCTGATACATTATATGAGGGTGTGTACCACATATGCCTAAATTGGCCCACTGACAAGCCTAAGGTCTGTTTTTCCTGATTTTTCTCTTTTTTTCTCAACTTGACAAGCTCATGCTTGACATACTATTGGAAGTAAAAAGACAAGGCATATCCTCTCTAATGGAATGAAAAGAGACAGTGTGAAAGACATCTGCGTTTTGAATTCTGAAAGAGGGGGGCTATTTCTTTTTCTGAAGGGAAAGGAGCAAGATGTCAGTCAAACGGCTGACACGCGGTGGCTTTACCGCAGAACAAAGAGCCTCTTTTGCAAGAGACTCTTTCACGCGACTTCGACTTTGAACTTATTGGCCGCGAGGCGGTAGAACGCTTTGCGGATTGATGTATTTGGAATCTTTCTTCACTTCAAAATGAAGATGATTCTTTTGGTCCGCCTCCAGTTTGTTGTTTCCCGACTGGCCAATCGGTTGGCTTTGTACCACTTTGTCTCCCTGCTTGACTTGCACATTTTGCAGAGACGCATAGTAGGTTACATAGCCGTTGTCATGCGCAATCTCGACAACCTGTCCCATTAACGGATCATTTTCCACACGGGTTACTGTACCGGATGCCGCTGCCACGACCGAGAACGGTTTATCGTCCTTTCGCCCAATTACCACACCGTTTTGCGTGTAGAAATTGTTGTCAAATCTGACGATCGAATTCGCTTTTGTTTTCTCGTCTTTCGAATCGTCGTAGAATGACATGGTGACTTGTGCATCTGTACCGTCTGCCGCCATAGGCCAGATCAGATTTTGGCCGGCGGTTACCGGTTGTGTGTCTGTGCCTGCGCTCGGATCAGTCAGCACGTTCCCTTGCGGAGCCGGTGTCGCGCCTTCCTGGTGTTTGTACTGGGTTCCTGCTACCACGATACCGATAATGACTGCTGCTGCGCCAAGATAAAGTGCCGGAAACGTCCACCGTTTGGCAAACAAAGTCTTCCAGAATCCCGGCTTTTTCTGACTCCGAGGAGCCAAATTTTGCAACTGGTTTTTTTCTTCATTCATCTTCTCGATCACCTCATTCCCCATTCTCGCCATGAATAAGAAAGCTTATACAGGGAATACTCAGTTGATCGGAATTTTTTATAGTACATTCATTTAGATTGATAGTTTGCAATACTTGTTCCTTGATAGTAATATGCAAGGATATCCTCTGCCCGCTTGCCTTCCTTCGCCATTCCTTCCGCTCCGTATTGGCTCAGGCCCACTCCGTGCCCATAGCCGTGTGTGGTAAATATAATCGAGTCTCCGTCTATCTTCCATGAAAAATCAGTCGAATACAGCCCGAGTTTTTCTCGAAAATCAGGGCCGGTCATCACCTGATTCGCCACTTTGATTTTCTTGATGCGGTTGGTTTGTGAAGTTTCCAGAACTTGCAGCCATTGGCCGTTGCCAGCCGATGCAGCTACCGCATTGATTCCCAAGAGCTTGCTCATATCCTTCAAAGGGATCGTTTTCGTATCCGTTGCATGTTTGGCCTGTTTGTCCCAGGGACTGTCCACGGTACGCAGGTAAGGCAGCGCCCTTCCAAAATAATCCTGCGCATTTTCTGTTTTCCCGTTTGATGTGGAGAAAAACAGTGCCTCAATCGGCTGCTGCTGATAGGTCAAAATCTTTCCCCTTGTCTCGTTGACCGCCTGCATGATTTTACTCATATTCACTTCATAAGAAAGCATGCCCCAGCGTTGTTTCAATTGTTCATCGGTGCTATACGCCTGAATCTGCCGGTAATCGTCCGTTACATTGGCGCCTTCCGGCGTTAATGTATGGCTTTCGATTTTCTTGACCGCGTTGGTTCGGGCCGCAATCGCCTGTGCTTTCAATGCTTCCAGCGGAAATGTCACCGGCATCTCAGCGGCCACCACTCCTTTGACATATTCTTCAAGCGGCATTTTCACAATCTGTTTGGTTTCTTTCAGGTATACGTTAATGGACGGTTCATTTGCGTGGATAGAGGGAACGGTTTTCGTCGGTTGGCCATGGGACATGAGACGGATAAGACCTGCAGGAAGTACCATCATCAGCACAATCGTTAGAGCGAATAACAGCAATATTGGTTTTTTGGACATTGCGGCTTGGTTCAATACTGCTCCTCCTCCGTATGACTTGGCGCTTTCACAATACGGTGCCAGTACAAGATGTATATGTTCCGCAGCCAAAAGTCATGTCCCCAGGAAAAGAAAACAGCAGCCGTTTCCAACGATTGCTGTAACTTCTTAATCGATTCTTTCTATATCGGCACCAATCAGCCGCAATTTTTCTTCCAGTCGGGAATATCCCCGATCAATATGATGCAAGCCCTGGACTTCCGTTTCCCCCTGCGCACCCAGTCCGGCAATGACAAGCGCCGCCCCGGCCCGCAGGTCGCTGGCTGTTACGCCGGCCCCTGACAGATAGGGAACACCGGTAATCAAGGCTGTTCGACCTTCTATCTTGATGTCAGCTCCCATTCGCTGTAACTCGCCTACATGCATATACCGATTTTCAAATACGCTCTCCGTTACCAAGCTGTTACCCGGCAGAACCGTCAGCAGCGCCATCATCTGCGCCTGCATATCGGTTGGAAACCCCGGATAAGGGAGTGTCTTCACATCAAGCGGTTTGCTGCCCGGGCCGCCGCGCGCCCGAACCCCGTTAATATCTTCCAGTATCTCAACGCCAGCTTCTTTCATTTTGGCAAGTATCGGCTTAAGGTGGTCGGAAATGGCTCCCTCCACGTAGACGTCTCCACCAGTCATTGCAGCAGCAAGCAAAAATGTTCCTGCTTGTATGCGGTCCGGAATCACAGTATGGTTGGCACCGTGCATCCGGTCGACGCCTTCGATCCGGATAACATCTGTTCCGGCTCCGCGTACATTGGCCCCCATTGCGTTCAAATAGTTCGCCAAATCAACGATTTCCGGTTCCTTAGCAGCGTTTTCAAGGACCGTTCGTCCTTCTGCAAGACAAGCCGCCATCATGATATTCTGAGTGGCTCCCACACTTTGAATATCCAGATAGATTCGGTTCCCCTTTAACCGTTTCCCATTTGTGCGGACTTCTACATGCCCGCGACCAATTTCTACTGCGGCACCAAGTGATTGAAAACCTTTTATGTGCTGGTCTACAGGCCGCGCGCCGATCGCACAACCACCGGGCAGCGACACGCGCGCTTGTCCCATACGGGCCAATAACGGGCCCATGACAAGAAAGGAGGCTCTCATTTTTCGGACAAGCGATTCCTGAGCCACCCATTGATTTACATTTCGGGAGTCAACAAATAATGTGCTGGAGCTTTCCCGCCGAACTTCAGCGCCTAACGCGCTAATCACTTCACTAATCGTTTCCACGTCTGTCAGCCAGGGAACATCTTCAATCAGACTGGTTCCTTCCGAAGCCAATATCGAGGCCGCAAGAATCGGCAGAACCGCATTTTTTGCACCTTCCACTTTTACGCTACCCGACAGGCGATTCCCGCCACGTATTAAAAACTTCGACAATGTTGCAACCTCCGGAAACGGGCATTCGCCCTAATTGAGAAATTCTTAATACTCGATAGTAATGATGGGCGATCCGATAAGAAAGCGGGTCTCGTTTCGGTATTCATCCGGGTAGACCGCTATTTGCAGATTCATTTGCTGCTTACCGGTTGTAATCGTATCTTTGACCAAGTAAGAACGGCCCGATACGCTGGTCAGGGACTGTGTATGTATCCCTTCAATTTCTGACGCTTGCACCGCCGCAAATACCTGTTGTACAAGCATATCACGATTGTTTGTTTCAATTCTATCATTGAAAAAACCCTTGATACAAGTGCTAATATGTGCCGTTGCACCAATCCTGTTTACCGTATTCTTAACTTTCTCTACCGATTGGCCGATATCCTGCAATCGGTTTGTCTCTCCTTTTATTTTAATTACCATGACAGTGCTCGGTTTCTGATTTTTTATTTTTATGGAAGTCAAAAGCAGCGACGTCTGCGTCTGACCTCCCCAATTTCCGTTGATTTGATAAGTCCTTTTTTCGCTGTCCTCTCTTTGTTCCGCAACAGAATCTTGGATCTGAATCGTTTTATTTAACCGGTCGGCCATTTCGGCAAGCTGCCCCATATCCATCACTTTATCATTCAGGATTGACCAATTGTGCACTTCATACCCCTCAAGCTTTGCACCCGATATCTGAAATGCGCGAATCAACATCTCGTCTGGCTGCATGTCTCTTCCTGCCAACGAATCGGCCGGCAGGGCCGCAGCCGTTCCTAAAAAAACGAACAGAGTCAAAAGCAAAACGGTCCAACGTTTCATCCCTGTTTCCTCCCAAAGGCAAATCTAGTACGTTATCAACCAGTTTGGCCAAATTGAGAGGATCTATACAAAAAACCGGCGTTGGAAAACGCGTTCCACGCATTTTCCGACAACCGGTTCTAAAGAAAACTTGGTTTTCGCCAAGCTGTTAAAACAGATTTTTCAATAAGAGTGATGCATTTAGGTACTGTAAAAAAAATTGTCCGACGAGAAAACCGACTGTAATAGCCAGCAACAATCGCAATACCAACGCCTGCCCGGTTCGGTGATTCCGGAGGAACAAATCCCATTTCACACTGCCAAGGCCGTACCAGGCCACCACAATTGTGATCAGGAAGATCAGCAACTGCATCAAGCTGTAAATTCCTGTCAAAGTGGAAAGTGAAGGGTTCGGATACATGTTACGCTGTCGGGCCGAACCATTTCAGATTTTGAAGTACAGTCAGCAGGACATTGGGTACAACTCCGAGGCCAAGTATCCCGATTAACGCAACTCCGATTAAAAATGACAGATTGCCCGGCGTCCGCATAGGTAACGAAGTTCCGTTCGAAACGCTTGTAAAAATCGCTCGCATGACTCCAAAGTAATAGTAGAAGGAGATGACGGAAGCCGCGAACATAATTCCAGCCAACCAGAATGACTGCGCATGGATGGCACCAAGGATAATTATAAACTTGCCAAAAAAACCTGCCGTAATGGGCATTCCTGCCATCGACAGCATAAAAACGGTCATTGCAATCGCCAGAAAAGGCGATCTCTGATACAATCCGCGAAACGAATCAATATCTTCTGAACCGGTTTGCCGTGTGACATACGAGATTACCGCAAAAGCCCCCATCGTCATTAACACATAAACCCCTAAGTAGAATACCAGTTCTGACATCGACTGCAGCAGATTTAACAATGTTTCGGATTTTCCCAATACCGCTATCGGCACCAGCAGATAGCCGGCCTGCGCAACGCTGGAGTAAGCCATCATCCGCTTGATATTTTTTTGGGTGAGAGCCGCTACGTTTCCGATCACCATGGTTAATATCGCGATCACAACAATGATCATGTACCATTCTGAAATAAACCCGGAATAGAGGAACAAGAGAACCCGGAACAGAATGGCTAATGCAGCCGCTTTGGAAACGGCAGACAGAAAGGCGGTGATCGGTGTGGGCGCCCCCTCATAAGTATCGGGCGTCCACATATGAAACGGTACAAGCGATAGCTTGATGCCAAGTCCCGCCACAATCATTACCAGGGACAGCAGGAAGAGAAAATGAAATTCTCCCCAAAGCGCTGAAAACGATTGAATGGCTGCTGAAATATTGGTGGTGCCTGTCAGCCCGTAAACAAATGACATTCCATAAAGCGTTAAGGCAGTAGAAATTCCGCCAATAACCAGATATTTCATGGCGCCTTCCGTTGATTTTCCATAATTTCGGCGAATGCCTACCATTACGTAAGAAGCGATTGACAACAGTTCCAGCCCGACGAACAACGTGATCAAATCTAATGAAGATGCCATGACCATCGCGCCGACTGTGGCAAACAGCAGCAAGTATGTGTATTCTCCACGCGGAATCTGTACTTGTTTCAGATAATCGACCGACATCAAGAGCGTGAAGAACGTTCCCATTAACACAATCAGTTTAAATATGTTCCCATAGTCGTCTACGATATAAAGGAAATCTGACAATGCTTTTATGTCTTTGGCCGATTGCAGGTGCACCATGTTCGCAATCACCAGTCCACCTGCCACAAGCACCGCCAGCATTCCGAGCCAAGGAAGCACCCTTTTTTGCTGTTCTTTCAGGAACAAATCGATCACTAACAGAATGAACCCGCCAAGCACCATAACCACTTCAGGCGCCATTACATTCCACAACGAAACAAAGTTGATCATTTGCACAGTTGTCTGTTGCATCGTCTACCCCCCTATCCTTGCGACCAATTGGGTCAAGGCCGGATTTATCAGGTCGCCCAAAATGGACGGATAGACACCAATTAGTACAACGGTCGCCAGAAGCAGCACCATCGGAATGTATTCGGCTGCCTTCGCATCCTGTATTCCCTCAGCCGCAAGGGCTGTCGGGCCAAACGTCGTTTTCTGCATCGCCCAAAGCATATAAACGGCTGCCAGGATAATGCCGGATGTTCCAACAACGGACAGAACAGGAAACTTTTGAAACGACCCAATAAACGAAACCAGCTCCGATACGAATCCGCTCATGCCAGGCAAACCGAGCGATCCCAGTGCACCCGCCAGCAAAAACCCGGATAAAACAGGCATCTGTTTGGAAATGCCGCCCATCGCATCCACGAATGTTGTACCGGTGCGTTCTTGTATCGCACCCACCAGGAAAAACAATAAGGCGGAAAGAAGACCGGACGAGATTGTCATGAAGACCGCCCCCTGTAATCCGGCAACTGTCAGCGAAGCGGTACCTAACAGCATAATTCCCATATGGGAAATGGTTGAAAATGCCAACAAACGCCGCCAGTCTCGCTGCACCATCGCAACCAACGCTCCGTATACGATGTTGATGACGCCTATGACCGCCATCCATTTGCCAAAATAGGCCACCATGTCCGGCATAATTCCGACTCCAATCCGGAACAGGATGTACGCCCCCACTTTCATCAAAACGCCGCCCACAATCATCGATACCGCCGGTGTCACTTGCTCATGGGTATCGGGCATCCACGTGTGGAACGGAAAGAATGCTTCTTCGATCAGAATCGCAATCAATAGAACCGCAAAAATCCATCGTTTGATTTCTAACGGAATTTGCGATGCAATATGGCCGAATGAAGCTGCAATCTGGCTCATATTGAAGCTCATCGAGCCGCTTCCGTAACCGGCAAAGTAGGCTAACGCAATAAACGAAACCAGAATTCCGACTGAGGCCAGTCCCCGATAAACAAGAAACTTGACAGCCGTTTGCCGGCCTTTTTCAGCTCCCCAAATGCTGATCAGGAAATACATCGGGATCAACGTCAGTTCAAGGAACAGGAAGAACAGGAATAGATCAAGGGACACAAACACGCCATACAATCCGGTAAGCAGCAGCAGATACCAGACGAAGTACTCTTTTGTACGAAGCGATGTGCGCCATGCAGCCAACATGGCTAAAACGCTCACGATGGCTGTCAACAGAACGAACGGGAGCGACAAACCGTCCACGCCAAAATCGAGTCCGATCCGCAAGGGGCCATCTGTGTATGCAAACGGCACCGCGATCCAATTTTTCGAGAACAAATATTGCATGCCGCCGGTCGTCTGGAAACCGCTTGCGATTACAATTGCAGCCAAGGCAGGCAACAAAGTTGCCAATAAGGCGACTGCCTTAATTTGTGAATTGGCGTTGCGTGGCACAAACAGCAGCAAAATCGCTCCAATTAACGGCAGGAGAGGTAAAGCGACCAGTAAACCGTTCATTGCAACACCCCTCCTATATAAAGACTGATTGCTACCAGCAGCAATACTCCAAGCGATGTGACCAATCCGTATGTTTGAATCTGACCGTTTTGCGCGTTCCGCAGAATGAGCGATGCGGATGCTCCCATCCGTCCAACGATCATTACGATTCCGTCAATCACCCACCGATCGACAAAATCCAACCCTTTTCCGATCAGAACAACCGGTGTCACAATGATTCCTTTGTACAATTCATCGATAAAAAATTTGTTGAAAGACAAATTGTACAACGGACCGCTCGCCTGCCGCACGGAACGGGGATTCAGCACGCCTTTTCCATACATCAGATAAGCCAACAGTATGCCCGCCAGTCCTACTACTACGGAAATAACAGCCGTTTTCGCATCAAACGAATAGACGGCGCCGATTTCACCCGTCCCTTGCAAGAAATGTTCGAACGGACTTCCCAAGAAAGGCGCATTCACAAATCCACTGACAAGCGCTAAAATCGCCAGCAGGACCAGCGGAATTGTCATCACGGCACCGCTTTCGTGCGGATGCACTTCCGGATTTCCCCGATAATTTCCGGTGAACGTCAGGAAAAACACCCGGAAGATATAAAACGCCGTAAAAAATGCAGCAATAGTTGCCAATACGCCTAACGTTACATGACCACTGCCATATGCGGCCGTCAATATTTCATCCTTTGACCAGAAGCCGGCAAACGGCGGAATTCCCGATAAGGCAAGCGCACCAAACAAAAACGTCCATGTAGTTACAGGCATCTTCTTCCACAGCCCGCCCATTTCGCGGATATCCTGTGTCTGTACGGCGTGGATAACCGAACCCGCACCCAGGAACAACAATGCTTTAAAGAAAGCATGTGTCATCAAATGGAAAACGGATGCCGCATAGGCGCTTACACCGAGCGCCAACATCATGTACCCTAACTGGGACACCGTGGAATAGGCGATCACACGCTTGATATCGTTTTGCGTCAGGCCAATTGCCGCCGCAAAAATCGCGGTAAAGCCACCGACTATGGCGACAACCGTCAATGCGGCAGGCGCTGCGGAAAATAACGGAAATGTGCGAGCTACCAAATACACTCCGGCGGCCACCATCGTCGCCGCGTGGATCAACGCCGAGACCGGTGTCGGACCTTCCATTGCATCCGGCAACCAGACGTGCAACGGGAACTGGGCCGATTTTCCAACCGCTCCGATAAAAATCAGAATGGCAGAAACGGTAACCAGTTGCTCCGGACTCATACCGAACGGAGGGTGGCTCGCAAACCATACGGCAGACTGCGGCGCACTCGAATACTGAGCCACATAACCGGCAAATTCGAAAATCGGCTTGTATTCAAAACTGCCTGTTGATAAAAACAGCAGAATGATGCCGATAAACAAACCGACATCGCCAATCCGGGTCACCACGAATGATTTTTTGGCTGCGGAAGCTGCTTCCGGCTTGAAATACCAAAAGCCCACCAACAGGTACGAACAGAGTCCGACAAGTTCCCAGAATACGTACAGCTGCATCAAATTTGGCGAAATAACAAGACTCAACATGGAGAAAACAAACAAACACAAGTACTGGTAAAACACCCTGAACCGCTCATCTCCGTGCATGTATCCTTTGGAGAACAGAAGCACCAGTGTGCTTACAAAGCTTACCACCACCAGCATGATGGCATTTAGCTGCGTCACTTCAAAACCAATCGATAATGTCGCGCTTCCAAATTGTAACCAGCGGAAATTATAGGTTCCACTATAACCGTTCGCTGCTACATCTCCAAATATCAACAAAGAGACGATCAACGATAACAGAGTGGCAATTACTCCTAGAGCGGCAACAATACCCTCCTGCCCGCGACGGCCAAACAGGAATAACAGCGCATATGCTGCTAACGGAAAAAAAGGAACCAGCCAAGCATAAGCTACCAATCCGATCACCTGCCCCGTTACCATTTCGTAAGATTCATATCTTTAATATCGCTGGAACTGCGATTGCGATAAATTGCAATCAAAACTGCCAAACCGACCGCTACTTCACAAGCTGCTATTACCATAACAAACAATGCGAATATTTGACCGTTTATATTGGGCGATAAACCAAGCCTTGAAAATGCGACCAAATTAATATTAACCGCATTCAGCATCAACTCGATCGAAACCAGCACGATGATAATGTTCCGTTTCCATAAAACCCCGAACAGCCCGAGGCAGAACAAAACCGCCGCCAACAGGAGATATCGAACAATTGTCGGTTCCATCATTCTTCCCCCTTTCGAGCAAGAATGACTGCCCCAACTAACGACACGATCAAAACTACCGAAATTAATTCAAACGGAATCACGTAACTGGTGTAGATTGCATTTCCGATCGCCTGCACCGAGTTGTCTCCCCAAACAGGATTGGGAGTCTTCGGGGACAACTGATTCCATTTTGACCAGTCGATGCTGTTGAATCCCCAGTACAGCAAGACAAGCAGACCTCCCGCCGAAATGACGGCAAAAACGGTATGCCCTTTTCCCTGTTTCTCGTTTTGCTCCCCATGATGGGTCAACATGATCGCAAACAGCATCAAGATCGTAATCGCGCCCGCATAGATCAGTATCTGGGCGAACCCGACAAAATCCGCATCAAGCAAAATGTAGATCGCGGCTGCACCGATAAAAACGCCGCCGATCAAGAGAGCCATATAGATTACTTTTCTGGAAAACAGCATAGCGACCGCCGAACCAATCAGTACCAAACTGATCAGAATGAAAGCAATCATTTGACCATTAAGGACAGGCAACATCATTCGGCGTCACCCGCCTTTTCTGCTTGATTTTGCGGTGTTTCTGCAGGTTTGGATTCTGCTGCCGGTTTCGCAGCCGGCTTAGCGGCACCCTCCGCTTTCGCTCCACCTGCGGCTACCGGTGTGGTGGACCCTCTCAACGTACGGGAATTACTCAGCATCGCCGGGGTAAATTGAGCGGCAAACTCGTCTCCAGGCGTATCCTGGTCATATCCTTTCCGTTTGTCATACTGTTTCCCATTTTCTGTCAGCCAATCGATTGTTTTATAAAGCGCATCTCGATTGTATTCGGCCAATTCAAACGTATCGGACATCTGAATCGCTTCCGTCGGACAAACTTCTGTGCACAAATCGCAAAGAATGCAAATTTCGAAATTAATGTCGTACGTTTCGATGTGCAGCTTTTTGTCCTCTCCGCGGCTGCCTGACAATGAAATACAGCTTGTCGGGCAGATGCGCGCACATTGGTTGCACACGATACAAAGCTCCGGGTAAAACTTGTGGATGCCGCGAAAACGATTTGGCCATTCCGGCTTTTGTTCAGGGTACATCAGGGTGTATTTCTTTTTGGGAATTTGGCTAAGCGTTACGCTTAACCCTTTCAGCAGTCCAAACATCGTATCACCCCTTACATCATGGCGATCTTAATGATCGCAGTCAGAAAAATATTTAGCAGCGCCAATGGGATCAACACTTTCCAACTGAACCCCATCAGTTGGTCATTCCGCACACGCGGGTAAGTGGCCCGCAGCCAGAACATCAGGAAAATAAACGCGCTTGCTTTAATCGCGTACCAAAGCCATCCTGGCAGCAAAGGTCCTGACCAGCCGCCAAAAAACAGCGCGGCTGCCAACCCGGCCATTGCGGTGATGTAGACATATTCAGCTAACATATAGAAGGCAAAACGAAAACCGGAATATTCGGTGAAGTACCCGGAGACCAGCTCCGACTCTGCTTCCGGCAAATCGAAAGGCGTGCGGTTCAATTCCGCTGTAGCGGATATAATAAACACAACAAAACCAAGAATCTGCGGCACGACATACCAAACATACGGAAAATTCTCCTGTGCCTTGACAATATCGATCAGGTTCAGGGAACCCGCCATCAGTACCACGCCCAACATCGACAATGCGAGCGGGATTTCATACGAGATCATCTGCGCAGCCGAACGAAGTCCGCCAATCAACGAATACTTGTTGTTTGATGCCCATCCACCCAATACGATCCCTATAATGGAAATCGAGGACAACGCAATATAGTAGAGAATCCCAACGTTCAGTTGTGCGGTAAACCAATGCTGCGCCGTGTAGGGGATGACAGCCAACACCATAAATGAAGGGACATATGTGATCATCGGCGCCACCAGAAACATCAGGCGATCCGCTTTTGCCGGAACAATGTCCTCTTTAATCAACAATTTCAGAATATCGGCGAATGATTGGAACAATCCAAATGGTCCTACCCGGTTAGGCCCAATCCGTCCCTGCATCCAGCCAATGATTTTCCGTTCAAAATAAATGCTGTAGGTTACTACGCCAAGAACGACCGCCAGAACAACAACAGCACCGATAATCATAAAAAGCGCTGAAGTGGCGGTTAAAGGCTGATCAATCCATCCCCAAAGCAGGTTCCACATTATGCATCAACCTCCCCCAGCACAATATCAACCGCTCCGAGTATTGCAATGAAGTTCGCCATATTCTGTCCCTTTAGGAGACTCGGCAAAATTTGCAAATTGACAAAAGAAGGCCGTTTTATTTTGAGACGATACGGTTTGTCTTTGCCATCCGAGACAATGTACACTCCCAATTCCCCTTTGGCTCCTTCCACTGCCGCATAATATTCGCCTGCCGGGACGCGCAGGATTTTCGGTACTTTCCCCAAAATCGGACCTTCCGGGATCTGTTCCAGCGCCTGTTCGACGATTCGGATCGACTGCTCAATTTCCAATACATGCAGATAGAAACGGTCGAAGCAGTCACCGTTCTGGCCGACTGGGATTTCAAAATCAAATCGATCATAAATCGAATAGGGTTTGTTTCTGCGCAGGTCCCACTTGAAGCCGGTACAGCGCAAGTTGATGCCCGACAACCCGTAATTGATTGCCGTTTCACTGTCGTACACGCCAATCCCTTTAACCCGGCTGAGGAAAATTTCATTTCCTGTCACCAGATCGTTATACATTTTCATCTTTTCCCGCAATCGGGGCAAATACGCTTTCAGATTGTTCAGCCAGCCGACCGGAGCATCCCATTTCACGCCGCCAATCCGCATATAGTTGTATGTAAGTCGGGCGCCGCTGATTTCGTTAAACATTTGGCAGATCGTTTCCCTCTCCTGAAACGCATACAAAAACGGACTCATTGCGCCAAGATCCAACAGATAGGCTCCCAAAAACAATAAATGGGAGGCAACCCGGTTCATCTCGCCCACAATAATCCGAAGATATTCGGCTCGCTCCGGCACCTGCACATCCATTGCCTGTTCAACAGAATTGACAATTGCATGGTTGTTAAGCATCGCCGCCAAATAATCAAGCCTGTCAAAGTAAGGAATGATCTGCGGATACTGCAGATCTTCCGCCAGTTTTTCCGTTCCCCGATGCAAATACCCGATTACAGGGGTAGCATCCGTTATCATTTCACCGTCGATTTTAACGACTACCCGAAACACTCCATGCGTACTGGGATGTTGAGGGCCGACGTTCAAAAGCATTTCTTCTGTTCGAATTTCAGCCATTGTTCCCCTCTACTCCTTCCATACACTGAAGTCTTTCCGCAGCGGATATCCCTCATAATCTTCCGGCATCATAATTCGTCTCAGATCCGGGTGATCGGTAAACGTAACTCCCAACAAATCATAGATCTCCCGTTCCTCCCAATTGACTCCGCCATAGATCGGAGTTACAGAAGGAACTTCCGCATTGTCGCGAGGGGCACGCGTCTTCAATGTGACAAAATAGCCATGCTTCATCGAATACAGATACAGAACAACCTCGATATAGCCTTTGTCCGGATAGTCGGTTCCCGCCATCACTTCCGGATAATCAAACAGCAAGCTCTCGTCAAACCGGAGATATTCTATCACATTCCGCCAATCTTCCCGTTTGATTACAAAGGTAGGTTGGTATTTGGCGAGCACTGCTTCTTCTAATACGGATTCCCCGAATTTCGCCACAATCTGCTGTCGAAAACGGTCCAACTCTTTCTGCGCGGCTTCTTTTTTCGGATCCGGTTTCTGAGGCGCCGCTTCTTTGGCTGCGGCCGGTTTCTCAACGGTTGGTTTGGCAGCGGCCGGTTTTACAACCGGTGTCTGTTCCGACGCTGCCGGTGACACCGGTTTTTCCGATGCTTGTTTTTTCGGATCTGCTTCCTCCGAAGTTGGCTGATTGTTCGTCAAATCCACATTCTTGTTTTCATCCGTCATGTACGAGGCACCTTCTTCCCTTTGGCCTCCAGGCGGATTTTTTCCTGCAGTTTGTTAAGGCCATAGATCAACGCCGGCGGCGATGGCGGACAGCCTGGAATATATACGTCAACCGGAATATACTGGTCAACCCCTTTGACAACGGAATAAGAGCGTACATACGGTCCGCCGGCCGTTGCACAAGATCCCATCGATACAACCCATTTCGGATCGGGCATCTGTTCATACAAACGTTTGATCAAGGGTGCCATTTTCTTTGTCACCGTACCGGAAATGATGATACAATCCGATTGCCGGGGCGACGCGCGAAAAATGATCCCAAACCGGTCCAAATCATAATGGGAGGCACCTGTTCCCATCATTTCAATGGCGCAGCATGCCAAACCAAACGTCATTGGCCATAATGAGTTGCTTCGTGCCCAAGCCTTAATCTGTTCCAGGCCGCCAACAAAAACGCCAGCCTGCTGCAGTTCCATCGACTCTTCCGGTGTAAACCCTTCAAATTCTACACGAGGCTGTTGACTATAGCCATTGATTACGTCCATTCCAACACCTTCTTCTTCCAGGCATAGGCCAATCCGATGACAAGCAGTACGATAAAGATAAATGCTTCCACCAGCCCAAATGCGCCCAGTTTCATAAATGACACTGCCCAAGGATACAAGAAGAGAATTTCCACGTCAAACACAACAAATAGTAGGGCAAACAGATAATACCGAATGTTGTAACGAACCTGTGCTTCTCCAAATGGCTCAAGACCGCTTTCATATGTTGACAGTTTCTCGGCGGTGGGTTTTTTCGGACGCAAAAGAGGCCCGAGCACCATGAGCGAGCCAACTGGAAGTGCAATGCCCAGCAAAAGGAACAATGTTACGAATAAATAACTGTTCCAATACGTGAACAAGCGGCATTCCTCCAATATTGAGAAAGTTTTCACACAAACGTATTATAACATACTTGCTAGACTGGCGATACTTTCCACTTCACCAAAAATATGTAGGATACAAAATAAAAACCCTGTTTGAACCGCCTTACTCAAGGTAAAATCGGTTTCAAACAGGGGTTTATTTACCTGCGGACGTTCCCTTTCGCCACTTGCAAACGGGTCAATGCCCGCTGCAACGCAAGTTCTGCACGTCGATAGTCGATGTTTTCCGCGCCGCTTTGAGCCAGTCGCTGTTCGGCACGTTCACGGGCCCTTTCCGCCCGGTTCACATCAATATCTTCCGGCATTTCGGCCGTTTCCGCCAAAACCGTTACATGTTCCGGTTTGACTTCCATAAAACCGCCGGAAAGCGCCACATGTCGCTCGCTGCCATCCTGCATTTTGATCCGCAAAGCGGATATTTTTAAGGTGGTCACAAGCGGAGTATGCCCCGGAAGTATACCGAGATCGCCAGCGCCACCGCGCGCGATGACCATCTGTACATCCTCCGCAAACACTTTCCGTTCCGGTGTTACAATTTCCAAAGGCACAGTTTTCATATTCTTTCCCTCCTACAGCCTCATGGCCTAGGATTACATTTTCTTCGCTTTTTCCACCGCTTCGTCGATCGTTCCTACATAGAGGAAAGCACCCTCCGGAAGATCGTCATGTTTACCATCCAGGATTTCTTTAAACCCGCGAACGGTTTCTTTCACAGGAACATAGGCGCCCGGCGTACCGGTAAACTGTTCCGCCACAAAGAATGGCTGCGACAAGAAACGTTGGATTTTCCGCGCCCGAGCAACAGTCAATTTGTCTTCGTCGGTCAATTCATCCATACCCAAAATCGCGATAATATCCTGCAGTTCACGGTAACGCTGCAGAACTGCCTGAACACCGCGCGCCACCTGATAATGTTCTTCGCCAACAATGTCAGGAGACAATGCACGGGAAGTGGAAGCCAATGGATCCACCGCAGGGAAAATCCCCAATTCCGCAATTTTCCGTTCCAGGTTGGTCGTTGCATCCAAGTGAGCAAACGCAGTCGCTGGCGCCGGGTCGGTATAGTCGTCGGCCGGAACGTAAATCGCCTGAATCGATGTGATCGAACCTTTTTTAGTCGACGTAATCCGTTCTTGCAACTGACCCATTTCAGTCGCCAAGGTCGGCTGATAACCCACGGCAGAAGGCATCCGTCCAAGCAGAGCAGACACTTCGGAACCTGCCTGCGTAAACCGGAAGATGTTGTCAATAAACAGCAGAATGTCACGGCCTTCCGTATCACGGAAATATTCAGCCATTGTCAGACCGGTCAATGCCACACGCGCACGGGCTCCCGGCGGTTCGTTCATCTGACCGAACACCATCGCTGTTTTATCGATAACGCCGGAATCTTTCATTTCATGGTAAAGGTCGTTCCCTTCCCGGGTCCGCTCTCCAACGCCCGCAAACACGGAGAAGCCGCCGTGCTGCTTCGCAATGTTGTGAATCAATTCCTGCATCGTAACCGTTTTACCAACACCAGCACCGCCGAACAGTCCGATTTTACCGCCCTTGATGTACGGTGCGAGCAAATCGATAACTTTAATGCCTGTTTCCAGAATTTCCACTTTCGTCGAGAGATCTGTATATTCCGGTGCCGGGCGATGAATCGGATGTCTTTCCTCTGTTCCCGGATCGCCAGCTTCGTCAATCACTTCTCCCAATACGTTGAAAATTCGGCCAAGAGTGGCTTGCCCTACCGGAACGGAAATCGGGGCACCCGTATCCACCACTTCCATACCGCGTACCAATCCGTCCGTAGAAGACATCGCAATCGATCGCACCACATTGTCTCCCAAATGAACAGCCACTTCACAAGTCAGCTTAATGTCGACTTCTTTCTCATTTTGCGCCTTATAGTTTATGGTCAAGGCATTGTTCAGTTCAGGTAATTGCCCTTCCGGAAACCGGACATCCACCACAGGACCCAATATCTGAACCACTTGTCCCCTGTTCATCGTTTTCCCTCCAATCGTCAAACTACTTTAACGCTTCCGCCCCACCGACAATTTCCGTAATCTGCGTGGTAATGGCCGCCTGTCGAGCTCTGTTTAACGCCAATGTCAATGACGAGATCATGCTGGATGCATTGTCCGTCGCATTGCCCATCGCTGTCATTTGGGCTCCATAGAAAGAAGCTCTTGATTCAAGTAACGCAGTGTAAATCAGCGTTTCTGCATATTTCGGGAGGAGTACGTCGAGTACGCCTTCCTCCGACGGTTCGTAGAGGTAATTGGCTTTCGTTGCGGTTGCCGCTTCTCCGCCAACATCTTCTAACGGGAGAATCTGCTTTGTTACAGGAACTTGCGAGATCGCCGAATTAAACTTGTTATAAATCAAATGCACCTCGTCATAGGTTCCTTCTTCATACATTTTCACAACAGATTCTGTCACCCGTTTAATATCCGCAAATGTAGGGAAATCGGGCAGCCCGGTAATTTCGCCAACCACCGGATATCCCCGCTTCACGAAGAAGTCACGGCTTTTCCGACCAATCGCAAAGATTACATATTCATCTTTTGACTTGTTGTGAAACTCGTTTAACGCGTGTCGAACCAACTGCGCGTTGTAGGAACCCGCCAGCCCTCGATCTGATCCGATCACAACATAACCGATTTTTTTCACCGGACGCTTGACCAGCATAGGGTGCCGCGCACCCCCCGCTTTCGCGATGCTGCCGATTACCTCTTCCAGCTTTGCCGCATACGGGCGTGCCATTGTAGCCCGTTCCTGGGCACGCCGCAACTTCGCCGCAGCAACCATCTTCATCGCCTTTGTAATCTGCTGCGTGTTTTTCACACTGCGGATCCGCCGACGTATGTCACGTATATTAGCCACTTCGTTTCACCACCTTGCAGGAAAGATCAATTCTACCATTACGCAAAGGTTGCTTTAAACTTGCTGACCGCTTCTTTCAGCAAACCGATCGTATCATCGGAAAGATCTTTCGTTTCCGCAATCGTTTTTGGAATCTGCGGGTAGTTTGTATCGATATAGGCAAGAAAATCTTTTTCAAAGCGGCGTACATCTTCTACCGCAACGTCATCAACCGCACCATTGGTTGCCGCCCAAATGGAAATGACCTGTTTTTCAACCGGCATGGGTTGATATTGGCCTTGTTTCAAAATTTCCACCAAACGCGCACCGCGATTCAAACGAGCTTGCGTCGCTTTATCCAAGTCGGAACCGAATTGGGCGAACGCTTGCAGTTCGCGGTACTGGGCCAAATCAAGCCGCAGCGTACCAGCCACTTTTTTCATCGCTTTGATTTGCGCCGAACCGCCTACCCGGGATACGGACAAACCGACGTTAACAGCCGGTCGGACACCGGAGTAGAACAAATCGGATTCCAAGAAAATCTGACCGTCCGTAATGGAAATCACGTTGGTCGGAATATAAGCGGAAACGTCACCCGCTTGTGTTTCGATAAACGGCAACGCGGTCAAAGAACCTGCACCACGTGCGTCAGACAGTTTGGCAGCACGCTCGAGCAAACGGGAGTGCAGATAGAACACATCACCCGGGAACGCTTCGCGTCCGGGAGGACGGCGCATCAACAAGGACATTTCACGATAGGCAGCCGCTTGTTTGGAGAGGTCGTCGTAAATGCAGAGAACGTGGCCGCCGTTATACATGAAATACTCACCCATTGCGCATCCGGCATATGGAGCCAAGAAAAGCAGCGGCGCCGGATCCGATGCAGAAGCAGTTACCACAATGGTATATTCCATCGCGCCATGCTTACGCAGCGTTTCCACTACCTGTGCAACGGTCGATTGTTTTTGTCCGATAGCTACGTAAATACATACAACGCCTTGCCCTTTTTGATTGATAATCGTATCGATCGCAACCGCTGTTTTACCCGTTTGACGGTCACCGATTACCAGCTCCCGTTGCCCACGACCGATCGGAATCATTGCATCGATAGCTTTGATACCCGTTTGCATCGGTTCATGGACCGACTTACGATCAATTACGCCAGGTGCAGGAGATTCAATCGGACGAAACTCTTTCGTTTCAATCGGACCACGTCCATCAACCGGTTGACCGAGCGGATTTACCACCCGTCCAATCAGCGCTTCTCCGACCGGAACCTGTGCGATTCTGCCGGTACGCTTGACCGTATCTCCTTCTTTAATACCGACAACGGTACCCAATACCACACAACCGATATTGTCTTCCTCTAAGTTAAACGCCATCCCGACCTGACCGTTCGGGAACTCGAGCAACTCGCCGGCCATCGCCTTTTCCAAACCATGAATCCGCGCGATACCGTCACCTACCTGAATTACGGTGCCGACATCATACACTTGGATATCAGACTGATAATTCTCAATCTGTTGCTTTATCAACGCACTGATTTCCTCAGGACGAATGCTCATTTTTTCACCCCTATCTACCGTACTTGATTCCGTTTCAACGTCTCACTGAAATGAGCCAGCTTGCCTTGCACGCTCGCATCGATGACGCGATCGCCAATCGTCAGCCGGGCACCTGCAATCAAGCTTGAATTTACGGAAGCTGTAAGATCTATTTTTTTGCCAAATTGAGTGGTCAAACGATTATTCAATTCTTCCAGTTCGGTTTCCGTTATCTGTGCAGCCGTCTCAATGTGAGCTTTAATACGACCGCTCGCCTCGTCTACCAGACGGGAATATTCTTTATAAATCCCCGCCAATTGGTTTTCACGATGGCGATCCAGCAACAAACTCAGGAAGTTGCTGACAACGCCGGAAACGACTTGTCCGAAAACTTCCTTTGTTTGCTTCTTTTTGACTTCAACTGAAATAGCGGGATGCTGCAAAATCCGCTTTAACTGCGGATGTTCCTCCAGCGCATTTACAATCAAAGAAAGCTCGCTTTTGATTTCATCCAGCTTGTTTTGCTCTTTTGCGATCGAGTAAAGCGCATCCGCATATCGCTTGGCTACGGCACCATCTATCATACGCGTTCACCCATCTCTTTTACCGCTTCTTCTAACAGTGCTTTATGCTTGGATGAATCAATTTCTTGAGCAATGATTTTACCAGCCAACTGTACAGACAATGCGCCGACTTGCTCACGCAATTCCGCAATGGCCTGTTCTTTTTCGCGATTGATATCGGCAACCGCTTGATCCTTAATACGTCTTGCTTCGGCCTCTGCGGCGGCAATGATGTCAGCCGCCTGCCTTTCACCTGTACGGCGCGCGTTATCCAAAAGTTCAGCCGCTTCTTTCTTGGCTGACTGCATGGCATCGCGATGCTCTTGTGCCAATTTCTCAGCTTCCTGCCGATTTTGTTCCGCAGTCGAAATTTGGCTTTCGATATATTGCTGGCGGTCGTTCATGGTTTTCATCAACGGCCCCCATGCAACTTTACGCAGGAAAAGAAACAACAGTATGAATATGATTAATTGTACGATCGAACTACCAAGTTGAAACGACACTCATGTTCACTCCTTTCTTCAGCGGTAGAGGACAAAAGGAAGGCGAGGTACAAGTCTGTCTTGCCCCGCCAATCAACGAGACTGTACCGTCCCGCTTTGCTCCTTACCTAAAGAACATGATCAAACCAATTGCAACAGCGATGACTGGCAACGCCTCGACGAGACCCAGACCGATCAAAGCTTGCGTGAACAGAAGACCACGCGCTTCCGGCTGACGAGCGATCCCTTCAATAAAACGACTCATAACCAAACCGTTACCGATACCGGCGCCAACAGCTGCCAAACCCAAGGCAATACCTGCCGCAAAAATATTTGCTTCCATTCTCAAACTACCTCCTTAATTTTTCGCTTGTTTAACTATACATCGATAATTGCGATCCAACTATTTTTAATGATGTTCTTCGTGAGGCATTTTCTGCCCGATGTAAACCAGTGTTAACACGGTAAACACGAACGCCTGGATCGTACCCACCATCAGTGAATAACCGATCCACACGAGCAGCGGTACACCGGCTGCCAAACCACCGGTAACAACCCCCAATGTATGCGTCATTCCCAACAAAATCCCAATCATGACTTCACCGGCAAAAATATTGCCGAACAGACGCAAACCGAGTGTCAAAAACTTTGGCAGTTCTTCGATCAGATGCAACGGGAACATCCACAACGGAGTTACCCAATGTTTAAAATATTGTCCCGGATGTCTCAGACCTACGATATGACTGAGCAGTACCATCGAAATCCCCATCGTCATCGCCACCGTAAAATCCGCAGTGGGAGACATGAAGAACGAGTAGCTGACTGCATGGCCCTGCGCGTCCCCCGCCTCAGCTGTAATGTTTGTAATCAGCCCAAGCTGGTTCGCCACAAACATCCAGATAAATAAAGTCAGCGCAAACGGCACCCAAGCATCCGCCCGTTTTTGTCCCACCGTATCGCTCGCAAGTCCTCTAACAAAGTCCACAATCATTTCAAAGAAAGTTTGTAGTTTTCCCGGCCGCCGAACATCAGCGCCCCGCACAGCCGCCATTACAATAACGGCAACCAAGATCGCCGCAAGCAGGGACATTCCGACAACTGTCAAGTTCACCGTCAAACCTTCGATCCCGAATAGAGAGACCGTAGGATAAGAGTGCTCCACCTATTTCACCCCTTCCGGTTTGGACTCTTGTTGTTTTTTCCTATTCAAAACGAAGCCTGCAAAAATGACGAGCTGATACGTAAAGAACGCTGCGATCATCAGCAGAGCATTCGGATAGGACAGTTTTTTGACAACCATTACCGCCAAAGCGATTACCGCAATTCGAGAGACTAACGGGAATCCCGGTTTTCGCTTCTCATCCCGCAAGGCAATGGTGACTGCCGCCTGCAACTGGCGTCCCATGCTGACGGCAAAGTAAACGCTTACCAGAGAACCGATTGCCAATCCGGAAAAAACCGATTTCCACCCCGGGACAACCGCCCACAACACAGCCCACACCAAGGTGATATAAGTTGTGTATTTCACCGTTTGTCGAAGAAAACGATTTGCTTCATCCATATTCGAACGACCCCCGGTGTTTCACTATACGAAACAGTTGTACCTCTTGGTGAAACCGCCTAACCAATCGTACAATAGACGTGTTTTGATTGTCAACGAATTCGAAATCATGTTTTGCTTGATTTATTCTAGCTTCACGCAAGTTTCACATTTCTGCCAAACTTCCCCACTTACCTGTCGTATACGAAATATTCCGACGCTTATCTTTCGACCAGCAAGGAAACCCCCTGCCCGCCCCCAATACACAAAGTGGCAATCCCTCGTTTTCCATTGCGTTTTTCCAATTCATGCAATAATGTCACTAATATACGCGCCCCGCTGGCTCCGATCGGATGTCCCAACGCGATGGCGCCTCCGTTTACATTCAGCTTTTCACGCGGGATTTCCAAATCTTTGCCGACTGCCAGCGACTGTGCCGCAAACGCCTCGTTTGCTTCTATCAGATCAATGTCGCTGATCGACAGTCCTGATTTTTCCAATACTTTGCGAGTGGCAAAAATCGGCCCCAGGCCCATGATCGACGGATCCAATGCGGCAGACGCATACGCCACAATACGAGCAAGTGGCTTTAAACCGAGCGCAGCGGCTTTGTCGGCAGACATGACCACCAATGCGGCAGCCCCGTCGTTAATCCCCGATGCATTGCCGGCCGTGACCGTGCCTTCTTTCTTGAATGCAGGGCGCAGTTTTGCCAGCCCTTCCTTTGTCGTGCCTGCCCTCGGAAATTCATCCGTATCAAAAATCACCGGATCGCCCTTTTTGGAAGGCAGCTGAACAGGAACAATTTCCTCTTTAAAACGGTTGTTTTTGATGGCCGCCTCCGCTTTTTGCTGACTCCAGGCAGCAAACTCATCCTGTTCGTCGCGGCTCAACCCGTATTTTTCGGCGACGTTTTCCGCCGTGATTCCCATATGATAGTCAAAGAACGCACACCATAAGCCGTCACGGATCATGGAATCGACGGCTGTTGCATCTCCCATCCGATAACCGCCGCGAGCGCCTTCCAATAAGTAGGGGGCACGACTCATGTTCTCCATGCCGCCCGCCACGATCACATCCGCATCGCCAGCCCGGATTGCCTGAGCCGCCAACATAACCGCTTTCAATCCGGATCCGCACACTTTGTTAATCGTCAAGGCAGGAACCGCCTCATGATAGCCTGCCTTGATCCACGCCTGTCTGGCCGGATTTTGTCCGAGTCCCGCCTGCAGCACGTTGCCGAGAATCACTTCCTCCACCTGTTCATGACTGACGCCCGCCCTTGCAAGCGCTTCTTTCAATACGATACTGCCAAGCTCCGTTGCCGGAATCCCCGACAGAGCGCCCTGAAAACTGCCGATCGCCGTACGCACGGCGCTTACAATTACAGCGTCTTTCATGTTAGATCCCTTCCTCTCTCCCAAAATAGAATTTTTATACCCATATCTTCTTTATTCTGTCTGCCAACTCTTCCCGTCATGCAAACGAACAAAATCAGGATTTAAATTCGTCCGGCGGTTCCCCTTTCCCATAATGATGGAGGATCGCCCGTACGATCCGTTCTGACGCCCGGCCATCCCCGTAAGGATTCGCCGCAATCGACATTTCACCGTGCGCCTGCCGGTCGATCAACAGCTGCTTGGTTAACCGGTAGACATCCGCTTCCTCTGTCCCGGCCAATTTCAACGTTCCCGCCGCGATTCCTTCCGGTCTTTCCGTCGTGTCCCGCAGAACCAATACAGGCACACCAAGCGACGGGGCTTCTTCCTGAATGCCGCCGGAATCGGTCAAAATCAGGTAGGAGCGCGACATGAAATTGTGTGTATCTACTACATCCAACGGATCAATCAAATGGATACGCGGATGATCACCCAGAATTTCACGGGCTGGCTCCTGCACGGCCGGGTTTAGATGCACCGGATAGACCAGCACCACATCTGGCTGTTCCTCGACAATCCGACGAACAGCACGAAAAATATTCCGCATTTTTTCCCCGATATTCTCGCGCCGATGAGCAGTCATAAAGACCAGACGCTGATCGGCTTGCAACGAATCCAAAATCGGATGGCGGTAATCGGCTCTCACCGTCGTTTCCATCGCATCAATGGCCGTGTTTCCGGTGATAAAAATAGTCCCTCGGGTTTTCCGCTCTTGCAGGAGGTTGTCGGCCGATTGACGGGTCGGCGCAAAATGCAAATCGGCCATAACGCCCGTCAACTGGCGATTCATCTCTTCCGGAAACGGAGAATATTTGTCATAGGTTCGGAGGCCTGCCTCCACATGCCCAATCGCAACCTGTTGGTAAAAGGCAGCCAACGCAGCCACGAACGTAGTGGTGGTATCACCGTGAACCAGCAGGATATGCGGCTTTGTATCGGCAATTACCTGTTCCAATCCTTTTAACGCCTTGATGCTGATGCTCGTCAATGTTTGACGCGGTTCCATGATGTCCAAATCGTAATCCGGCCTGATCTGAAAAATATCAAGGACCTGGTCAAGCATTTGCCGATGCTGCGCGGTAACACAGACTTTCGAATCGATCAGCGGAGAGGCCTTTTGCAGCGCTTTGACAAGCGGCGCCATTTTGATCGCTTCCGGTCGTGTGCCAAAAACAGTCAGAACCCGAATTGCCTCCATACAATATCTCCTTCATGATGCTTGTTAAATATGTATCGAATCGTCTTACTTTGTGCCGAACAGTCGATCTCCTGCGTCCCCCAGTCCCGGTACAATGTATCCGTGATCGTTCAGTTTCTCATCCAACGCCGCCGTGTAAATGTCGACATCCGGGTGTTCCCGCTGCACGCGGGCCACACCTTCCGGCGCTGCGATCAAGCACATCAGCTTGATGTTTTTCACACCCCGCTGTTTCAAAAATGTAATCGCAGCCGCCGCAGATCCCCCGGTCGCCAACATGGGGTCGATCACGATCAAGTCTCTTTCATGAACATCGGTTGGCAGTTTGCAATAATACTCAACAGGCTGCAACGATTCTGGATCCCGATACAATCCGATATGCCCGACCTTTGCCGCCGGGATCAGTTTCAGCACTCCGTCGACCATGCCAAGACCGGCCCGCAAAATCGGCACCAAACCCAATTTTTTCCCTGAGATTACACTGGCCTTCGCTTCCGCAACCGGCGTCTTGACAACCGTTTCTTGCAGAGGCAGGTCGCGCGTGATTTCATAGGCCATCAGCATCGCAACTTCTTCCACCAATTCGCGAAATTCCTTTGTTCCTGTAAGCTCGTCCCGAATATAAGTCAGCTTATGCAAGATCAGAGGATGGTCAAAAACATGCAATTTGCTCATTTTTATTTGTTCTCCTTCAGTTAACGGGGGTTGTCCCACAATTACTTTCCCTATTATAGCAAAGCGAATTTTGCCTTGCTACTTGCCTGTCATTTCAATCGGTCTTTATAATACTATTAATGATTAGAGGTTGTACATACAAATGGAGGTTTCTTATTATGAACCGTTTTGAAATTGCTGTCATACCAGGCGACGGAATTGGAAATGAAGTAGTACCGGCAGCCATTCGCGTGCTCGACGCCGCAGCCGAGATTCACGGCGGTTTGTCCTTTGCCTGGACACATTTCCCGTGGAACTGCGAGTATTATCTAAAGCACGGTGAAATGATGCCGCAAGACGGAATCGCCACATTGCGAAATTTTGACCAGATTTTCCTGGGCGCGGTCGGTATGCCAAACCTCGTTCCTGATCACGTGTCGCTTTGGGGATTGCTGATCAAAATCCGCCGTGAGATGAACCAGTCGATCAATGTTCGGCCGGCCAAACTGCTGCGTGGTTTGCAGTCTCCTTTACGGGATCCGAAACAGTTTGATCTGATCGTGGTACGCGAAAACTCGGAAGGTGAATATTCAGAAATTGGCGGTCGCATCCATAGCGGCAGCGACGACGAAATGGCCATCCAAAATGCGGTGTTTACCCGCAAGTCGACAGAACGCGCGATGCGTTACGCGTTCGAATTGGCAAAACAGCGCAGAGGTCATGTAACAAGCGCCACCAAGTCAAACGGAATCTCACACAGCATGCCGTTTTGGGATGAGGTGTTCAGACAGGTTCAACAGGATTACCCGGATATTCAAACTGCCAGTACGCATATTGACGCATTGGCTGCGTTTTTTGTAATGAAACCGCATATTTTTGATGTGATCGTAGCGTCCAATCTGTTCGGCGACATACTGACCGATTTGGGCGGCGCGATTATGGGAAGCATCGGAATTGCACCTGCCGCAAACCTGAATATCGAGCGAAAATTCCCTTCCATGTTTGAACCGGTTCACGGTTCCGCCCCTGATATTGCGGGACGCGGGATCGCCAACCCGGCCGGACAAATCTGGACTGGCAAAATGATGCTTGATTTCTTAGGGTATCAAGAGCTCGGCAATCTGCTGCTTGATGCGCTGGAAGATACGCTGGAAGCGGGAATCAAGACCGGTGATATTGGCGGCCGCGCCAACACAGGAGAAGTCACCAACGCGGTGATCGAGAATCTGAAAAAACGGGCCAAATGATACGTATAAAGATGACAGTCGGCAGCCGCCGACTGTTTTTACTCTATTTTAATACAGACACGACTGACCGCATTTGTACCCGTAACCCTTACGGTTCCAAAACGTTTCAAGCGGCTGTATATCCGCTTCGCCTCCATCCACCTTTATCCAGCTGGCACTACTAGATCGAACAATTTGTACCTATCCCCCAAAAATAAAAGCAGGCCGCCTGCTGCGACCTGAAACGATACCGATAAATGAGATTGGTGCAATTTAGCTTACAATCCGCATGCTTCGTGCAGCAAATCGACAATATGCGCCGCGTCCATCCGCCCCTGCAGGTTCTCCCTCTGAATCCCCATTCGCATCTGCAGCAGGCAGCCCGGATTGGACGTTACAATCAGCACCGCATCGGTTTTCTTTACCGATTCCATCTTTTGATCCAACACTTTCATTGAGGTGTCGTATTGCAACAAACTGTAAATCCCTGCCGAACCGCAGCAGCTGTCGGCACCCGGCAGCTCCACATAATCAATGCCCGGAATCGCCTGCAAAAGCTGCCTTGGCTCTGAGGAGACTTTCTGCACGTTACGCAGGTGGCAGGAATCCTGGTACGTAATTCGTTTATGGATCGGTTTGCAAAACGGCAGCGGCGCCAGATCGGCCAAAACCGTATTGATGTCACGGCTTTTCCGCACGAAATTACGCGCCCGTTCTGCCCATTCGGGATCATCCGCCAGCAGTTTTTCGTACTCCACCAGCATGGCGCCGCAGCCCCCTGCATTGTTGATATACCAGTCCGCCCCACTCGCTTCAAAAGCCGCAATGTTTTTCTTTGCCAGTTCCTTCGCTTGATCCAGTTCTCCCGCATGAGCATGCAGCGCCCCGCAGCATGTTTGCATATGTGGAATTGTCACGTCACACCCGGCTGCCGCTAACAGCTCTACTGTCTTGCGGTTTGTTTCATAAAAAAGGGAGTCCATCACACAACCGGAGAAAAAAGCCACCTTCGCTTTCGGTTTCCCCCCATGCGCGTAAACCGTTCGCCGTTTGCCAAGATAAGCAAACGGCGAAACGACATCAGGCAATGCCGCTTCAAATTCACCCAGATGGTAAGGCAATTTGTCTGTAATACCTAACGCGCCTGCCGCTTTCCGCAGACCGGATTTGTGATAGAACCAGAACAATCCACCGATTACTTTCAAACGCCCCGGATAGGGGAACAGGCCTCGAAACGCAAACCGCCGCAACGAACTGACGAGCGGTTTGTGCGACCGTTTGCTTTCAAGCGTCCGTTTGGCCCCTTCCAGAATGGTTCCGTATCGGACTCCGGTCGGACAGGCCGTTTCACAAGCCCGGCAGCCCAGACAGAGGTCGATGGGCGAAGCCAAGTGTTCCGTTACATCAATTTTCCCTTCCGCCGCCGCCTTAACCAGAGCAATGCGCCCGCGCGGGGAAGCGGATTCCTTTTCCAACACCTTGTAAGTCGGACATGCAGGGAGGCAGTATCCACACTGGACACAATTAAATGTCTCATCATATTCAAGCATTTTTTGCAGTTCGTTCATTCGCTCAGCACCACCCGCGTCTGCCCCGGCTGTGGAAAAATTTTATACGGATTGAGAATGTTGTCAGGATCCCATGCCTGTTTGATTCGCCGCATCATATCCAGCCCCACCGGCCCCAATTCCATCTCCATGTAGGGGGCTTTCATCGTACCGATGCCGTGTTCTCCTGACAATGTTCCGCCCAATTCAACAGCCGCTTTAAAAATTTCGCCAACCGCCTCTTCCACCCGGCGCATCTCGTCTTTATCGCGAATATCGGCAATAATATTCGGATGCAGATTGCCGTCACCCGCATGACCGAACACCACCAGATGGATGTTGTACTTGTCGCGGATCTGGCGCAGCCGTTCAAACATCTCCGGAATTTTGGCGCGCGGCACCGTGGCGTCTTCCGAAATTTTGGTCGGCTTAACCTGTGTGATGGCGGGTGATACCAATTTTCTCGCTCGCCAAAGTTCTTCCCGCTGCCGCTCGTTCTCAGCCACACGAACTTCTTTCGCACGGTATCGCCTGCAGATTTCGGCCGCCCGGTTGATTTCGTCCTCGACTGCAGCCGGATGACCGTCTACTTCTATTAAAATAATCGCATCCGCCTCCACCGGCAGACCGATAGGTTGATAATTTTCTACTGCCCGAATCGACGGATTGTCCAAAATTTCCATTTTGGCAGGCAAAATCCCGTTTGTCAGTACCCCGCTGATCGCCCTGCCGGAATCGATCAGATCATTAAACACAGCCATTAAGGCCTTTCTTGCGCGCGGTTTCGGAATCAGGCGCAGAATCGCTTTTGTAATGACGCCAAGCGTTCCTTCCGATCCGACAATCAGCGGCGTGAGATCATATCCGGTCACATTTTTGACGGTCATGCCGCCTGTCCGAATGATTTCTCCCTGTGGAGTTACCACTTCCAAACCGATCACGTAGTGTTTCGTTACACCGTATTTCAGCCCATGCGGACCGCCGGAATTCTCCGCCAAATTGCCGCCGATTGTGGAGACATTCGAACTGCTCGGATCCGGCGGATAAAATAAGCCTTCCGCTTCCGCCCTTCTTTGCAGTTCCGCCGTGATCACGCCCGGCTCGACAATGGCCACCAGATTGTCCCGATCGATCTCCAGCAGTCTGTTCATGCGGGTCATAACAAGGGCGATGCCGCCCGCCACAGGCAGCGGCCCACCGCTTAAAGAAGTACCTCCGCCACGCGGCGTAACGGGGATTTTTTCGCGGTTCGCCAGTTTTATTACATTCACCACTTCCTCCGTCGTCACGGGAAACACCGCCACATCCGGCAGAAATGTCCCGAACGAAGCGTCGAACGAATAACTGTACCGCTCATCCAATGAATCCAACACGCGGTCGTCGCTCAACATCTCTTTTAATTCTCGGATCAGTTCCGGTTTCACCTGGATTCCCCCTTGCAACACCCCATATAGGTAACGGATAAATCCCCCGCCACACAGCGTGGCGGGGGAACAGGCCGATTTTACGCTTCGAGTTCCCGACCTTTTGTTTCAGGCAAGAAAAATAAAACCAACAGCGCAGCTGTCGCAAACGCGATCGAAGTAATGCTAAATGCCGCCCCCAAACCGTACGTGTTGGCTAATGCACCCACTGTAAACGGGGCAGACGCAGCCACCGCCCTGCCGAAGTTGTAAGTAAATCCCTGACCCGTAGCCCGTATGGCCGTTGGAAACAATTCCGCCAAAACGGCTCCAAAGCCGCTGAAATAACCCGATCCAAAGAAAGCAACCAGCGGTCCCAACAACAACAGCCGGGTCGGATCATGCGAAAAACCGTAAAACGGTACCAATGCGGCAGCCAGTGCAAAAAACAGGATAAACGTAATTTTACGGCCAATTTTGTCAGCCAGCAACCCAAATATCACATATCCCAACCAGGCGCCCACCTGCATAATGACAATCCAACTGGTTTGTTTCAGAACCGTCAGCCCGGCTCCTCCCTGCGCGACCGGTGTACCCAGATACGTTGGAATCCAGGTAAACAATCCCCAGTAACCAAATTGTGCGCAAACGCTTAAGAGGGAACCTAACACGGTCCAGCGTACCACTTTCTTTCCGAAGAGTTTGCCGACCGAACCCTTTTCGATTGTTTCGCCCGCCGCCTGATCGGCTTTCCGCTGGCTCCAAATCTCCGGTTCATCCGTTCCCTTCCTTACCCAAATTGCAATTAAAGCAGGAACAATTCCGAAGAAAAACACGCCACGCCATCCGAATAACGGTAGCAGCACACCGGCCACCACCGCTGCCAGTCCATATCCAATCGCCCAGGAACCCTGTACGATTCCCATCGCCTTGCCGCGATGTTTGGCCGGCCATGTTTCCGTGATCAAAGCAGCCCCCGCTACCCATTCACCGCCCATTCCAAGCCCCAGCAGCAAACGAAGCACTGCCAGTTGCGTGACAGTTTGCGAGAAACCCTGAATGGCAGTAAACAGCGAAAATACAATCATGCTGATCATCAGCGAGCGGGTTCGCCCGTATTTGTCGGCCACCACTCCGAAAATAATGCCGCCTAGCGCGGAGCTGAGCAAAGTTAAGGATGCCAGCAGCCCGCCGATCGATTTGTCCATATGCAAATCGGCCATCACATTGACAAGCACCATTGCATACAGCGTAACATCCATCGAATCCAACATCCACCCCAAACCGGATGCCAGCAGTGCCCGCCACTGTTTAGAATTGATTTCCCGATACCAGGGGAGATCGGTTTGCACACTCGCGTTTTTTCCTAATTCCACCATTCGTTTTCCTCCTTTAAGCCAATCTTGATGTTTGAATCACGGCAGACCGAGAAGATGAGCCGGATTCACGCACGCCATTTTGCGTACGTCCGATTCCTGCAAGCCGTGCTGCAGCAGCAGTTCAGTAAACTGTCGATACCCCTCGACCGGTACCGGGTGGTTGATTTGGCCAAAATCGGTTTGCAGAATGCATCTGTCCGGGCCAATTTTTCGGATACCGTTTACCAGCTCCTCCGGTTCGATCGATTTCCAGCCAGGCATTAACGTCAGCATCGACTTTTCCACATAGGCGCCGAGCCTCACCAATTCACACTGCAAATCGAGATCCATCCGGTTGATTTTCAAATCGGGATGCGCTACAAGAATCTTTTCAACTCCCCGTTCGACAGCCGCCTTTACTAAAATTTCAGTCTCCTTTGGCGACAGATGGCCTGTCGCAAGCACCGCATCCGATTGTTTTAACAGATCGATAATTTCAAAAACTACAGGCAAAAGCTTGCCATCCTCGGATAAAACGGAAATCCCTTTTTGCGGCAGCAGACGAATGATTGATTTTTGTTCCTTGTAGTCGCTTTTCCCGCCATAATGGTCAATGTGCTGTTTGGCGGAACCGGTAGGCATCCAAATGATTTTTGCACCCGTTTGCAGCGCCATATCAACCGCGTACGGGTTCAGTCCGCCAACATACTCGTTTAGCACCAATGAACCGTATACTTCAATCCCGGCCACTATTTTACTGACCAATTTTGCCCTGGAAACGGTTGATTCTTCATGCGCTTTCAGTACGATCGCCCTCATCCCGGCAGATTTCGCCTGTTCCGCCAACTCAAAATCGTCGACAGAACGCGGGAATATACTTGGGCTCGAATGCACATGGATATCGATTGCTCCATCCAACAAATTCACAACGATTCACCTCCTTGTCCACATCTGGATTGCAGTTCTCGCCGATTCAGACCGTATCGGCGCGGAAACCCGTTTACGCTTCCAGTACAAATATTTTCGTTTCCGGAATCCCGTTTTGCGGAATGGAAATCGTTACGGTACTTGATGTAACCGGACGAATCTCGATCCCATCAGGACCGCGCTCAATCCGAACCGCTCCGGAATGGCCGGGGACCACTACATCCGCCCAATCCCGAATCAATGCGATGCTTTGTTCACCACGTTGCGGGTCCCATGTCATCGCCGCTTTCCCACTGATCAGTTCAGCCGGATTTTTCACCGCATCGGACGCCAGTACCCATCGTTCAGCCTGATATTGAATAAAAATGGAGTATAATCCAGGCGTATGTCCAGGTGTATGAACCCATCGGATCCCTTTCGTTTCGCCTGAACTCCCGCTCAAAATCGAGAGTCGGCCGGTGTTTTCCAGCGCGGAAAACATTTCATACGGTACGGCCAGGTCTTTTTGGCCGTTCTCCTTCACATGCCGAACCTCTTCCTCGTGCAGATAAAAGGTGGCCTTCGGAAACAATCCGAAATTGACAGCATGGTCGAAATGGAAATGACTGAGGAAAACGCTTTCAATCTCATCCAGACGAACCCCCAGCGCCGCCAGCCGTTCCAGCAGGACGAATCTCTCATTGAAACCGACTGTATCAAACAGTACAGGGCGCTCTCCCGGTATACGGATCAAAACACAACTGCTCCATCCCAAAAATCCACGATCCGACTTACCGGGAAATCCCTCAAACAAAATATCAATTTGCACGACCCATCCCCCTTGAAAACTTGTCAGGCAAATTTTGCAGAATAGTTATTGCTTTTTCATTTAAAAAAAGGTTAATATTTTTATAAAATTAACATACATTATCGTTCTTTATTTGTCTACATGGTTTTTTTAACCTTAAAAATTTGTCTAGCAAATCTTGTTGTCTAGCAAATCTTGATTGCTATCTTCATTCAAATGAAAGTTGGAAAAGGGAGGTCGTCTCTTTGTACGATTACGCAATTGTGGGCGGCGGCATTGTGGGGCTGTCAACCGGAATGGCATTGGCTCAACGCTACCCCCAGGCCAAACTATTGATTCTCGAAAAGGAGTCCAGCCTGGCATTTCACCAGACCGGCCATAACAGCGGCGTGATCCATTCCGGAATTTATTACAAGCCGGGCAGCCTGAAAGCAAAATTTGCAAAGGAAGGCAGTCGGCGGATGGTCGAATTTTGCGAAACGCATGGTATTCAACACGAGATCTGCGGCAAGGTGATCGTCGCCACCCAGAAAGAAGAACTGCCTCTGTTGGATAACCTGTATCAGCGGGGATTGGCCAATCAGCTCGACGTCAGGAAAATAGATGCGCGTGAACTGAAGGAAATTGAACCGTATGCAAATGGCCTGCAGGCAATTCACGTGAAAGCGGCCGGCATTGTTAACTACAAACAGGTTGCGGAGACATTCGCCGCTATCATCCGGGAGCAAGGCGGTGACATTCGGCTTAATTCGGCGGTTCATCGAATCACGGAAAAGGGACGGGAAATATCAATTGAATCGGAAAGCGGGACCTACCACGCCCGTTATCTCATCAACTGCGGCGGACTGCATTGTGACCGGATTGCCCGTCTTGCAGGGCTTCGCACCGATATGAAAATCGTCCCGTTCCGAGGCGAATATTACGAATTGCGACCGGAAAAAAATTATCTGGTCAACAATTTGATTTATCCCGTCCCGAATCCGAACTTCCCGTTTCTTGGCGTCCATTTCACAAGAATGATCGACGGTCATGTTCATGCAGGACCGAACGCCGTGCTCAGCATGAAACGGGAAGGGTATAAGAAAACCGATTTTAATTTAAAAGATTTTGCGGAAGTGTTGGCATATCCCGCCTTTTGGAAAATTGCCCGGCAAAACATAGGGGAAGGCTGGAAGGAGATTGTCCGCTCTTTCAGCAAAAAAGTGTTTGTGCGCAATCTGCAGCGGTTGATTCCAGAGGTGACGGAGTCGGACGTCGTCCCCTCCCAAAGCGGGGTGCGTGCCCAGGCGTTGACGCGCGACGGTAGCCTGATCGATGATTTTATGATCGTGACGCAGACACGCTCGACCCATATTTTAAACGCTCCTTCACCGGCGGCAACCGCTTCCATTTCGATTGGGGAATCGATTGCGGAACAGATTCCGGAACCGAGCCTCCTCTAATGCGGAAAACGGAGGAGTAACCATTCTATGGGAAAGAAACCGAAAATCTCACAAACCATATCCCAACAGCTGCTGACCATGATCAACACCGGTCAATTTCCGGCCGGATCCCGACTGCCGAGCGAGATGGATCTGGCTGCCCATTTTTCGGTAAGTCGGGCAACAATCCGGGAAGCGCTGAGCGTATTGAATGCACTGGGCATCCTTTCGTCCCGCCAAGGCGGCGGCAATTATGTGGAAGAAGTCGACGTTTCGTCATTGTTGACACAGATGCAGGTGCAGGCGACCGACTTGCAGCAGATGCGCCATCTTTTTGAAATCAGAATCATACTGGAAACAGAAGCCGCTTATCTTGCGGCGTTGCGGCGGACGGAAAGCGATTTGGAACAAATGCATAACGCCCTGCAAATTTTAAAATATGACTTTTCAACAAATGACAAGTCAGGTGATGAAGCGGATTTCAGTTTCCACCAACAAATGGTTCGAGCGGCCCACAACCCGATCATGCTGCATACAATGACTCATTTGTCCGATTTATATCGTAAGGTTTTGGCCATAACGCTAAAGCAAAACATCGGTTTGCCGCGAAAACGGCAACAGGTATACAAGGAACATGAAGACATCTATCTGGCGATTGAAGCCGGCCAGCCGGAATTGGCCAAGGTACAGTGCCGGATCCACTTGCAAAACGTGCAAAAGAAACTGGATTTGATATTGTAGACCAGGCTGGGGCTAGGTTGACACGCTATGTACACATTGATGGAATAGAGTTGAAGAATGATCCGGATGGAGCCTGTCAACCGGACACCCGTTAAACAATTGGGATAGAGCAGTACCCGACCCCATTGTTGCCATGCTATCGTTGGGTCCGATTCCATATGTACTGGGTCGTTCGGACCTATCCTAATTCTAAATTTAGTGCATAAATTTCCAGTACATCTAAAAATACTCTTATTGATTTTTAACAGGAAAATCGTTTGAAAAACCATCAATGGTTCGGCGGTACTAACGGCAATCTCCAACCTTACAGAAGAAAGTTTACATGCATTTAGCATCACATGTTATGATTAGTATCTCTCTTAAAATTCAGGTACACCGAGAGAAACCGACATAAAGGTGGAATCAACAAGAAGGTCATGATAATTCGTAACGTTTGGGCAGATGCTACAAAGGGAACATTCTCTTGCAATGACAGGGCTGTTACCGTCATTTCCGCCACGCCACCCGGTGCAAAAGCTAAAATGGCCGTTAGATAAGAAATACCAGAGTTACTGGATAATAAATAAGAAAAGAAAACCATCAAAACTAGCAGTGCGGATGAACTGAATATCCCTAACAATGTGATTTTACCTAGTCCTTTGAACATTTCTTTTTTTATAGACAATCCAAGGCTCGCCCCTAATATAATTTGTATGATTACTTTTAGCTCAGCCGGGTACCACGGAACTAGATCTGTATCAGTGATGGATGTTGAAATGAGTTGACACAGTGCTACACCTATAATTCCACCTATCATTCGTGCGGCCGGAAACCTCAACCTTTTCATGATAAGGTAACCAATCTGGGCAGCGAGGAGCAAGCAACCCGCCCACCACATCGAAACATTCGTCAAAGTATCCACTCCAACACTCGTTGTAATCATATGGTTGTTATGATCTTCCACCCTAACGAAGATAGGAATTAATCCAACAACCACCAAAATTCGAGTAACCTGGACGATTGTTACCACCACCGTATTTGCTCCAACCTCCTCTGCAATGGCAGGCATGTTATTCAAACCTCCAGGCGCAGTCGCATATAAACTGGTAATAACTCCCACATTACTATAACGATTCAGAAAAATGCCCGACAAAACAGAAAAGACCATGGATAGGACTAACATTCCAGTTATGATGAACCATGAGTGGGCAAAAATGTCCCATTTCTGGGCGGTCATTTGCTCACCAATTTGAACTGCCAATATCAACTGCGCCAGATTTTTCCAACGGGGGCTAAATCCACTTTCCGGCAAGATTGATGCAAACCATGAGGGTCTTGCTATAGATAATGCACCCAACAGGATCATCGTTCCTATCATCCATCCAATCGAAACCCCTGTTAGAGAAAATAAAAAGCCAAAGGTACTTCCTAATAGGAGGAGTATAGTGCTTTTAAAGACACCTCGCCCTATTCCCTTCATATCACCTGTTAATTTCGATATGTATAGGATATATTTTTGCATGAACTCCCTCCAACTGGCGCGCCCGATTCAACTGGTCGTGTTTTACGTGCAGACTACAGGAACAGAAAAAAACGATTTTTCCTACATAGGAATCGTCGGCTTTAGATGGTTGGACATTATAAATTGTCTATATCATAATCAATGTTCTTGTCCTCGATGTCTACGCTATACCGCATGATATCACTACGAATGATAGACCTTGTAATGATAATTACATCCTTATTTGAACTGGTTATTCGGTCCACTAAAAGTCCTTGAGCCCGATAATGAACCTCAAGATACTTTGCTTCATAATCGCCTATAATCACTGGTTCAATAAACTTCTTTACCTTTGTGAAGCAAAACCCCTGCTCTCGCAATAATTCGATTAACCAAGATCTCCCCAACTCACTTATTTCAAGATTTGGCACGTACTTTACAGGGATAAAAATGCGATCAAAAATGCAAGGTATCTGATCAATGTATTTAATTCGTTCGATTCGCCATAAATCGGTACCTTCTGGCAGCCCAAACACCTTACTCAATGCTTTATTGCATGAAATTTGCTCAAGGCTTAAAATTTTGAAGGAAACCCTCCTTCCTTCCTTTTCAGCATCATAGGCGAAACTATGAAAATCATCCAGGCTTTGTTCAATCATTGGAGATGAAACGAACGTCCCAGCTCCTTGAATACGCTCGATTAATCCGTCCTCTTCCAAAACATCCATGGCTCGTCTTGCCGTTGCTCTACTTACCTGGTATTTTTCAATAATTTGGGTTTCTGAGAGAAAGCTACTTCCCTTTTCCCACTTTTCTTCCATAATTTCATTCCGTAGTTGTTCTGCTACCCATCTATACATGGATACACCTTCAGGAACGGACCGCTTGGAAAGCAATATGTTCACCACCATTTGTAAATTCTTTGATTAATGTTCACTTATACGGATAACTTGATATCAGTATAACTAATGCACCTTATAAATTCAATAAACACCCAAGTTTGGCGACAATTTTTTCCAAACATTGATGCAGCTAGGCTTTGTGGCTTCGTGGAATTAAAATGTAGTACCTAATTTAGCTCTGATAAAATAGCGGTTTTTGTGGTAATTTACCACTTGTTTTGGCATGATTTTCGTAGTCCCGTAATATCGGAGTTTGACTACGTTGTTTCTGAAAAAATCCAGCACAACCATTAACGGAAAAAGATATCATCATTATAAAATTGTTGAGTCCTATCGTGATGGTAACAAGGTGAAACACCGCATCGTATTTAACATCGGAACACTCACTGATGAGCAGGCAGAACAATTGAGGCTGGCATTACAGGTCCAAAGCAACCCTTCCCTTGTGGTAGCTAAGGAAAATGACATTGTAGTGACGAAAAGTCTGTCCTACTTGAATGTCATGATGTTGTATCAATTATGGCAGCAATGGAATTTAGGGCAGTTCTTTCCTGAAGATCGATGGGTGGAAGCTTTGGTTATTAATCGCTGCATTGACCCTACCAGTCAGATTCAGTTGCAGTCCTGGACTGCCAATACCATTCTGCCTGCGGTGATCCCTGCTTTACGAACCTATGATGAGTATGATGTTTATCGGGAACTCGACCGACTTACCAAGCAAGAAGATGATTTGCAAGTCTTCTTGTACGAACAACTAAAGAAACGTCAGCGTATCCATTCGGAGGCTTTCTTTTACGATATTACTTCTTCCTATGTCGAGGGAAGCCGATGTGTGATGGCCAAGTTAGGTTACTCCCGTGACCATCGCCCGGACCGGGAACAAATTGTCATTGCGTTGATGATTACTCCTGAAGGATATCCCTTTTATTGGCGTGTTTTGGAAGGCAACACCCAAGATATCACAACGGTTGAAGCGTTGGTGCAAGATGTCAGAAAGCGGTTCGGCATCGAACGTTGTACATTAGTCTTTGACCGAGGGATGGTTTCTGCGGACAATCTGAAAGCAATTGGACAACAGCAGTTGAAGTACGTGTCCGCCATGGATAAAGATGAAATTCGTACCACTTTACTCGACAAAATCATGCCAGATGCCGCAACCTCCGAGGACTGGGAACAGGTCGTTGCAATGAGGGAATTTCGCCCGTGGGACGAGAACGAGTTCCTGTTTTATCGCCCTGTCGTACTGAGCGACAGGCGCTACATTGTAACTTTTGATGTACAACGTTTTCTGGATCAAACGAAGCATCGAAAACGTCAGATGCAAAACGTTGAACAATCCATAAACCAGATCAATGAAAGTTTGCGAAACGCCAGGAAATCACGCAAATCTGAAGTGGTAGAACAAGAAGTGAACCAACTCCTTTCCCGTAAAGGATTGAAAAAACAAGCGAAAGTTACCATTGAACCCCTTTCTCTAGCTGTTACGACATCCAAGGGGAACACTCGTACAGTGAAAAGTTTCCAAATTCAATTGGAATGGCTGGAGGATCAAATCCAAAATGCCGCCCGGCTCGATGGATTGACTTGCTTCATCACGAACATGAGTATGGATGAAGCAGATGATCGTGAAGTAATTGAATTGTACCGGCGAAAAAACAAAGTAGAAGAAGCGTTTCACGAAATCAAATCACATCTGCAATTGCGCCCGATGCATGTCACACGTACGGAACGAGTCAAGGCACATGTTACGGTCTGTATGCTGGCGAATTTCCTCATGAACGACATGGAAGTTCAGCTAAAAGCCGCTAATCACAACTGCTCTCCAACCGATGTTCTAGACGATTTGCAATCTTGTCAACTTCATCGACTTGAAATCACAACGTCTAAGAGAAAAATGCTGAAAGTACAAGAGGTTTCAGAACAACAAAAACAATGGTTGCAGGCATTACATTGTGAAAAAGTGGTGCAGGAAAAATTCAAAAAACAAGTGTTGAAAAATGCCGAAAGCTGGTTGTAGTACCTAAACGATAAACCCAAGGTGCTACAACCCTTGCTACGACTAGTATTGGAAAATTATGTCGCCAAACCTGGGTAAATAGTTCAAATTTTTAAAATTTAACTTAATTTTTAAATTAAATTACACGTAAATTTACTAAAACGGAACAAAAGAAGTACTCTTATTTACCCTAATTGATTTATCAGTCGCCCTAGCCCACTTATTTCTATTACCATTTCATCCCCGGATTTCAACCAATGCTGATCTTCTTTGGGGTATCCGAGAATAACTCCTTCTGGAGTCCCTGTCATGATGATATCTCCTGGATTCAAGGCCATGTAATGAGAAATATAGCTAATCAGTTCGTCACAATGGAAAATCATATCTGCAGTATTTGAGTTTTGACGAATCTCCCTGTTTACATATGTTTTCATATCCAGGTTGTTCGGATTTTCAATTTCATCCGCCGTTACGAGATAAGGGCCTATAGGACAGAAACCGTCTGACGTTTTGCCCAGAAGCCACTGATTGGTACGGAATTGAAGTTCGCGTACAGACAGGTCATTCCCATTGCAATAACCTAATACATAATCAAGTGCATTCTTTTTTGCTACTTGTTTTGCCTTTTTGCCAATAACCATAACCAACTCTGCTTCATAATCGATTTGCTCCGCATTATACGGAATAGGGATGACCTCTTTATGTGCCGATATGGAATTATCAAACTTATTGAAAAGGACCGGATACTCTGGAATCCGCATATTGGATTCCACAGCGTGCTTCCTATAATTCAAACCGACGCAAATGATTTTTCCTGGGTTCGGTACGCAAGGGCCAAAAACGGTCTCCTCTTCGCGCAGAAAACATTCGTCAGCTACTTCTTTTAATATTCTATTCACGAATGACTCTAGTTCCTGCAAGTGTGTTTCTCCACCGGCAATCAATTGTTCCATAGTTTGTGGAACCGAAGGATTTGGAAAACTTTGCAGGACTTTAGTCAAGTCTAAAAGACCTTTTTCCGTATTTATGCCTAATTTTAATCGTTTCCCATCATTAAATGTAAATAGTTTCATAGTATTACTCCTTCATTTTTAAGTGTTAATCACTAATAATGACTTCACTTGAGTGTTTCTTTTTTTGTTTACCTTTAGTCCCATTTTTCAGTAATGGATACACAAGTCCAATGACGATAAATAACAAAATGACTAATGAAATCGGTCTAGTAAGGAATATTTCAAAGCCATTACCGGACATGATTAGTGCTCTTCTAAAGTTATCCTGCATAAGTTGCCCTAGGACCATCCCCAAGATTAATGGAACAATCGGGTATCCGTATTTTCGCAGAACAAAGGCAAGAATGCCCGAAGCAAACATAATCCAAACATCCATTAAACTATTTTTCAGAGAAAAAGCACCAACGACAGACATGGTCAAAATAATCGATACAATCAATCCCTTAGGGGCTTGCAACATTTTTACCCAAAATTTAACTCCAAAAGCACCAACGATAAACATAATAGCTATGATCACGAACAAAGCAATAAAGACACTGTAAACCAAATCCGCATTTCGGGTCATCAATTGCGGTCCCGGAACAATTCCATGCATAATTAATGCTCCAATCAAAACTGCGTCGGTCGTCGAACCTGGAATTCCTAACGTAAACATCGGGATCATCGAGCTGCTTACGGTGGCCATAGCACCTACTTCGGAACTCGCAAGCCCTTCAATAGATCCCTTTCCATACATTTCCGGTTCCTTTGATATTCGTTTGGCTTCGTTATAAGTGACCCAATTTGCCGTTGCAGCCCCAATTCCTGGCAGTGCCCCGAGGAATGTTCCAATCACTCCAGCGCTCGCCATCGGTTTTACCATCTGCTTCCACTCTTTGCGATTTGGCCAGTTATTGTTAATGGTGCCGCTTTTATACGGATTCTTCTGATCCAGAGTGGTTATCATGAATAAAGCCTCACTGATGGCAAACATGCCAATCATAACGGGGATGTAAGAAATCCCTTCCATTAGCTCCATAAACCCGAAGGTAAACCTGGGATATCCAGTGAATGGATCTAAACCAATAACTGTGATAAAAAGTCCTACAATAGCCATTGCAATCCCTTTTACCCTACTATTTCCAAGTAATCCTCCAATGATCAAAAGACCTATAAGCGCGAGCATAAAGTATTCGGGTGCACTAAACTTTACAGCAATATTGGCTAACGGAGCGGTAAGCGACACCAATGCAACAGTTCCAATCAATCCACCGATAACCGCACTTGAAATCGAAATCGCCAATGCCTTTCCGGCTTTTCCTTGCTTATTCAACTCATACCCGTCTAATACAGTGGAGGCGGATGCAGGTGTTCCAGGAATCCCTACTGTGATGGCCGTGATTGAACCCGAATAGGTTGCGGCCATATAGAGTGCACATAGAAAAATCAGGGCTGTCTCTTGACTCAGTGAATAAGTGAATGCCAGCAACAGTGACGTTCCTGAGGTAGCATCCAATCCGGGAGTTACTCCGAACAGCATGCCTAAGACTACACCTGCCACAATGGCCAGTAAATTATACCAAGTGAAAACCATATCAAAAGAGCTCAACAGGTGATCCACATTCATTCAACTCCTTAATCTTACAAAATACCACTCGGTAGTGGAACGCCTGATACTTTTTCGAAAAAGTACCAAATCAAACCGCTCATCGCAAGAGAATAAAAGACACTTACCATCCAACTCTTTACCTTAAGGAGTCTAGAAAGAATAACCAAAAACAATGGAGTAACAAGCAAGTATCCCAGAATAGGGATGAGTAAGATATAGAGCAACAACAGACCACCGGCAACGATCTGAAGTTTATTATCGACTAGCTTAACCAAAATAGATTTTCCACGTATGGACATAAACAGTTGAACAATACTGAGAATCAACAGAACTCCGAGCAAGATACCTGGGAACAATGCCGGTCCGACATCTTCTTTGGATAATGCTGGGGGGAAATCTCTAAGCATCCACAAAAATACTATGCATAACGAAATTATGATGATCGAAATCATCATTTCCCCTTTTTTCATGTCCCATCACCTCCCTAACTGTCAAACGAGTGAGTAACCACCTAATTAAGATTTAGGGGAGTTACATGGATTCCCCAAATAACTACTGTGCCAAATTTAATTTCTTCAACACCGTCAGATCTCCAGAAGCTTGGTTATTAACGATCTTCTCAAAGTCATCCCTGGCTATTTCACCGGATAAATTACCAACGGTATTGAGATATTTCTGGAATTCGGGGTCTTTTACGGCTTTATTAAAGCCATCCGCTAACCGATCTACAATTTCCTTGGGGGTTCCAGCTTTCACAAACAGGCCTCTCCAATGATATTTCACAATATCGAATCCTTGATCTTTAAAGCTTTTAAGATCAGGATATTTGCTGATTGGTTTCTCAGAAGAATGGGCTAGCACTTTGGCTTTTCCTACAAAACGTTCAATGGAACTGGTGTTGGTTAATGCTGCATCCAAGCTGTCTCCCATAACCGCTGTAATGGCATCTGTTCCACTATTGAAGGCTACCCATTTTACATCTACGCCCGCTTTTTCTGCGAAATCCATGGCAACAATGTGATGAGGTGTCCCAGTACCATATCCTCCGATGGTAATTTTCCCTGGATTTTTTTTCGCATCATCAATTAAATCCTGCAGGGTCTTATATTTTCCACCCTCCTTCACAAATAAGGCGAAGGGATCCAATTCAATTCTTGAAACAGGCACAAAATCTGAATACCTAAATTGAGCGCCTTTCATTTGCAACACAGAGGTAATTCCAGTCGCTTCACCGTGAAGGGTATATCCATTAGCTGGCTGGGACTGTGTATACGCCATGGCGACCATTCCAGAGCCACCGGTTTTGTTGACGATATTGATAGGAACATTGTTTAAATATTTCGATGCCACCTCGGCCAATTTCCTCGCCATCACGTCTATAGGTGCCCCCGCACTGGATGGAAGAACGATGGAGATAGGCTTATTTGGAAAATCCGTAGAACTCTTTTCTTTTGATTCAGAAGAAGCAGCTGACTTTCCTGACGAGCAGGCAACGGAAAAAACGGCTAAAAAAGCAACAAGAATCAAGCTAATCCACTTTTTCAACGCAATCCCCCTATTCATAAATGGCTTGATGGATGATAAACGGACTTATCTTACTAATATCCACTTTAGGAAGGAAGTCGGGTGAAACGACCAAGTAATTTTTATCATAATGGATGGATCTATCAGAAACGGGTGTGATCGTCTTAAGAAAACCGTTCATTTCCCCTGCGGTCTTCAGACACAAGTTCGCCGATAAAACGGCTTCCTGATAACAGCCAATATCGGTCGCTATCCCATTCCCTAACACAGCTTTCATGCAATGATCTTCGATCTTTTGAACCATTTCCCGGAGTAGCGCTGCGCTCGATGCTTTCATTAATTTCAACTTGATATAGTCTGAACATTGAAGTTGAATCGCTTTATCAATATCATGGGTGTCATAGATGGATTCATCCAGCATCAGAGGAATGGGAGAGTTATTTGAAAGCCTTTTCATATCTTCCCAATTACCCTCCTGAAATGGCTGTTCAAATAATTCAATATGATCAGGAGGAATAGAGGTCACAAACTTATAGGCATCATCATAACGATAGGCTTGATTGGCATCAATTCGAATTTTCATGCCCTTGCTGATTCGAGCATGAATGAATTTGACCTTTTCAAGATCCTTATCCACGTCCCAACCGACCTTCACTTTGATTGTTTTATATCCACTTTCCTTAAGGCGAGCCAGTTCACAATCAATTTCTTCATAATCGCGGCTATTGACAATCCCAAGTAATTCCACTTGTATAGGGCGATCGATTTTATATAATGGATCGCCATTAAGCTGCTCAAAGGCGGTTAAGAAAGGAGTGGTGGAAAAAGGAAGCCGACTGAACTGTGTAGTGAGCCAGCGGCTTGCATCCGATATGTTTTTATGGATTAGCTGATTTGCGTAAGATTCACCAAAGTTCCATACATCATATGGACTTTCCCATGAATAGCCTAAGACAGCTGTACTTTCTCCAATGGCACTCATCCCATCTTCAGCTGTTACGATCACGAAAACCGAATCATAGTAAGTAAATTCGCCCAGCGAGGTAAGATAAGGTTTTTTTAGAGGTAACTTTACTCTCAACATTTCTATCTGTTTTATTTTTTTCATAGAAATCTCTATAATTCCACTACTACATTTTCTTCTTCTACAAAGACCTTATATGTTTTCATTTTTAGCTTTGAATTAAAGACAGTGCAGCCGGATTTGGTATCGAATTCAAAACCATGCCAAGGACACCGGATCATTTCATTTTCATTGCATATTTCATATTTTCCAGGTTCATCAGAGGCTGTTTCATAGGTAAGGAAGCTTCGATTCAAATCTGCACCACGATGCGGGCAGCGCCCGTAGAACGCAGTCCATTCCTCGCTTGAATTTCGAGCGACAATCACAGGAACCCGATTAACGTTGATTAATAATTTACCACCTGGCTGGACATCAGTCTGTTTGCAAACAACGTGTTTCAAAGTGATCCCTCCCATTTATTCTTTTTTATTCATAAAATTGTAGAATTTTCCAGCATTTTGATAGAGAATTTTCTTTTTGATATCTTCCGGTAAACCCGCAGGTAAGGCTCTGGTCGGTGCATCAAAATCGTAGTGTGGATAGTCTGTGGCAAAGCAGAGCATTTCATCGCTCCCCATCAGTTCTATCACCTTCATCCATTCTTGTGCACTAATGTCTTCGGTTGGTTGAATCGCAAGGCGTACTCGCTCACGTATATATTGACTGGGCAGATTCTTTACCCATGGCACTTCCGCCCGAAGTGACTTATATTCACGGTCTGCCCTCCAAATCAAGTGAGGAGCCCAAGTGAAACCGCCTTCCAGAAAGATAAATCCTAATTTCGGGAATTTATCAAAGATCCCATTGCAAATGAGACTAGTAAGCATGGCCATGGTAAGCTGCGGTAAATTCATATGCCTTTCAATGGAGTAATTTCCAATGCCTAGTCCACTGTAAGCAATCGTAGTATGGTGAAATGCCACTTTTAAGTTGTTTCTTTGCGCAGCTTCAAATATCGGATGATAATAAGGATCGCCATATGCTTTAAAATCAATCGGCAGCATGACTTGAATCATTCTCGGGTGGGATGCAAGCCGATCAATCTCTAAAGCTGCCGATTGAGGATCTTGTGGTGCAATTTGAATACTTCCGAAAAAACGATCATCTTTTTCCAACCAATTTTCAATCATAAAATCGTTATATGCGGATGCTAAGGCGGCGGCAAATTCACGCTGGGTTTTTAACATGGAAGGATAGAAATAACCGGTAAGAATTGCGTATCTGATATCATATTCATCGAGTAACTCGGTCTGGGTTCTCTTATAACTTGAAACACTTTGCGACGTCCAGTCAGTTGGATTATACCAATACAAAAAATCAGTAGAAAACCCCTTCCAGTTCCCCCCCTCTAACAATCGCTTCCAAGGCTCTTTTAAATAAGGAACCAGATCTTTTAAAGACCCAAATGATTCGTGAACATCGGTATCAATGACCAAGCTTTTGGTTTTCGTATCTTTCTCTAATTCTAAAACTCTGGTATTCATATCCATGTTGATTCCTCCGTCTACATTATTTTTGTGTAATGATTCGTAATTTCATTTTGTGTTGTTCAGCTACCCATCTGTACATGGGGACACGATCCGGGAATAACGCTTTGGAATCAATAATGACCACCACCATTTTCGAAGTTTTTTATAAGCCAATCACAGGTTATACGGATAACCTGATATCAGTATAAATTAATGCTCTCTAAAAAATCAACTGAATAGTGAAAATTTTTATACTTTTCAATGATTAGTTTTTAACAACTTCAAGATAACGTATCGATATAGAAAAATACAATGAACCCATAAGGTGAGACACAAGGAGGAGATAAATAAGTTATACGGAGGACATGGAGAAACGAAATCGATATACGGCAGAATTTAAGACGAAGGTCGTACTGGAAGTGCTGAGGGAAGAGCAGACGGTGAATGAAATTGCCGGGAAGTATGAAATCAGTCCGGTGATGTTGAGCCGGTGGAAAGGAGAATTTTTGGAGCGAGCCTCCATGGTGTTCGGACGGGAAAGCAAGGCAGCTGAAAAGATGAAAAGGAGCTATGAGGAGAAGCAGGAACAATTGGAGAAGCTGGTCGGCCAACTGACGCTGGAAGTCAATTGGCTCAAAAAAATCTGGCCTCTAAGACGTCCGCAAGAGAGCGGCAAGCTATGGTGGAGAGGGATCACCGGGAGATCAGCATCAAGCGCCAGGCGGAGCTTTTGGGGATCCACCGTACGAACGTGTACCGGCAGCGAGAGCCGCGGCAGGAAGCGCCGGAGAATGTGCAGTTGATGCATGAGATAGACAAATTGTACACGAAGCATCCGTATTTCGGTTATCGGCGGATGACAAGCAAACTGCAGGAACAGGGAGGGGACGTGAACCGCAAACGGGTCCGGCGGCTGATGCGCGTGATGGGGATCGAAGCGATCTACCCGGGGCCGAATCTAAGCAAGCGGTACCATGCCCAGTACATCCGGCCCTACCTGCTGCGCGGCCTCAACATGGATCGCCCGAATCAGGTGTGGGGAGTCGATATCACGTATCTGCGGATGGGCAAGGGGTTTATGTATCTCTTTGTGATTATCGACTGGTACAGCCGCAAAATCATCGATTACGCGCTTTCCAGCACGTTGGAGAAGGCCTTCGTCCTGACGTGCCTGAAACGGGCGCTGGCGCGCTGTCAGCCTGAGATCATCAACAGCGATCAGGGCAGCCATTTTACGATCCTGACTACTTGGATTTGCTTTCGAAGCATCACGTGAACGTGTCGATGGATGGCAAAGGCCGCGCGCGGGACAACAGCCGTACAGAACGCTTCTTCCGCTCGCTCA